>JBPCVD010000088.1:0-3502 GCA_051010815.1 Rubripirellula sp. | reverse complement strand
GTTGGTCTACGACCGAATTGGAAGCTAGGTTCGGTGAAGACAGTGCCTCGCGACGCGCGCGAATGGATGGTACGTCGATTGTTCCTGACCCGCCGCGAGCGGTAGATGCCAGTTTCGCGCAGATGCATGGCCTGAGCATAAGTATGCCCGTCGAATCAGAATCTCCTCGTCGCAAGGCATGCGAGGTCGAAACACCTTCCGCCCCATTGCGCGAGACGGAAAAGGCCTCCACGCGGGAACCGAAAGCATCGGTTGGACGCATTCTCGAACTTGATGCCTTACGCGGAATCGCGGCCCTCGCGGTTGTCCTCTTCCACTACACGACCCGTTACGAAGACTTGTTCGGTCGGTCGAGTCGCTTGCCGTTCCATTTCGACTGGGGTGAGTACGGAGTCGATCTCTTCTTCATGCTCAGCGGATTCGTGATTCTGATGACGTTGGAACGAACTTCCGACAGTCTCAAGTTTGCCTGGGGAAGGTTCACACGACTCTATCCAGCCTACTGGGCAGCGGTTGGTTTGACGTTTGTGCTTGTGCTTTCGTGCGGTTTGCCCGGCATGCAAGTGCGACTCGTCGACGCTGTTTTGAATATGACCATGATCCAAGCATTGCTCGGCGCGCCACACGTCGATGGAGCCTATTGGTCGCTGCAGGCCGAATTGATTTTCTACGTCAACATGCTGCTGCTGTTTCGGTGGGGAGCCTTCACGCGTCCCGTCCGGGCAGCGATTACCTGGGTCGGATTGGCAATCTTGATGATTCTGGCTCAGCGATACTTGGCTCCACAGTCGTCGTTGTTGGGTGAGCTGATCAGTAAATGCATGACCTTGATGAGTCTCAAGTTCATTGCGCTATTCGCGATCGGCATCTTGGTGTTTGACGCGCGGCGACGCACCGACGGTCGAATGGCGACGTTGATGGCGATCCTTGTCTGCTTTGCAGCCGTCGGGCTACGAAAAGGTCCGGAGGTCATGTTGATCGACGTTGTGCTCGCCTCGCTATTCGCGGCGGCGGTCTATGGTCGGCTGTCATTTCTCAATGCTCGTTGGTTGGTGTTCTTGGGAGCAATCTCCTACTCGCTTTATCTCACGCATCAAAACATTGGGTTCATCATCATGATGCAGCTCGAGCGTGTGGGTGTTCCGCCGGTACTTGCGATCGTTGCGGCCATTGCTGTCGCATTCGCGGTGGCAATTCAACTTCACCGTTTGGTGGAAAAACCGGCTTTAGAGCAGCTTCGCCGCGTTGATATCGTTGCGTCATGGCATGCATGGCGACAGCGATTGTTCGGGACGGGGCGATCGTCCGATTCACGAATCGGCTAGCACGATCGTCAGTGGTGCGGCGAGAGTGTGATCAAGGCGACGTGAACGCGGCGGCAGAAACGTTTGCATCGCAATGGTGGCGGACACGATCGTCGTCATTCGCGTTTTCGTTCCAATACGCTGCGAACCGTTGTTCGAGATTTCGCCACAGGTTGTGGCGGATCTGACGGTTGCAATCGAAGTCGCGCTTGCCCGTCCAGCCATCCTGGCTCGAAGCCATTCAATTGGGAAGGTTGCGTTTTACGATCGCGGCGTCTGTCCGCGAAACCAATGCAATCCAACGCACCGGCAAAAGCGTGAAGCCTTGCGCGCTCATCCATTTTCCATGGTCGCTCTTGCCTCATGCGACTAAGCGCTTTGGACAACCTGTCCGATAAAGACTCACATCTCGCCCCCTCCCAGCTCACTGTTTTCCCGCACGGGCACTTTATGCGACATTCAATCACTCTGGCCGCGCTAGCATTCTTGCTGGCTGGCATCACCAGCAATATCGGTTCCATCGCTCACGCGCAATACGCACGTCATTCCTCCTACGGTATCCCCGTGCCCGGCGCAGGCACGAAGATTGACTACGTAGGTGACGATTTCGAAGCGGACGAATGGAAGTTTGTTCACAACATGCCCAAAAGTTCACGAGAGTTGAACGATCGCTCCAATGGGCCGCTTGCTTACTCTGGAAACCGTCGCTGGGCGGAAGGCCCCGAGCGAGGCCAGCCCGACATTTTGAAAGTGATCAAGACGCCGAGCAACGGACTCCCTGGAAGCACAAAGGCTTTGCAGATCACGACGTTGCGATCGGGCATTCCTGGACGCAATACAAACGATGTCCAGCAAGATGATTTGATTCTCGGCATCACCTCACGGATTGGATCAACGATTCAAGCGAGTGAGATGCCGAGCTGCGTGGTGCGTGTCTATCTTCCTGAGGCTTCACTTTGGGAAGATCGAAGCGGTCCACACTTTGGCGTTCGATTGGGCGCCCGAACGACCGCGCGAAAGCCTCGCGAAGGTTTGTTTGCAATTGGGACGGAGATGCGAAACGAGCCGTATTGGCCCGGGATTTGGATTCACTTCAATAGTGAGACGAGTCGGGGAGTGGAGAATGACTCTGCCTACCTGAAGATCCGCAGCAACTCACGTGGCAACGATTTCATGTCCAAAGAAATTCCCAGCGAGCAATTCGGTTGGTGGACATTTGGCATGTCGATGACTGGCGACGGACAGATCCACTACTTTGCGAAACAGGGTGTAGAAAACCTGACAATGGCAGATCATTTGACGAGCCAGCTGCCCTATGGGTATCGAGCCGAGCGATTGAATTCGTTCTTCTTCAACATCTGCAACCGCAACAATGGACGCACTTGGTCGACTCCATTCGTGATCGACGATCCAGCGGTGTTCGTCGTGAACGCTTCTCGTGTCGATGGTTTGGTGAAGCGAAAGATCGCTGCCCAGCAAAGGCGAGCCCAGAGAATGACCAGTTCTCGAAAACGAAAGTGATCCGCCTTCTTGAGATCACGTGAGACAAAAAAGAACCGCCGGCAAGTCAACTTGCCGGCGGTTCTCGTTCGTTATCTCCGCGGTGTCAACTACTGAAGCGTGTAGCCGGCGAGATGTGAATTTGTCTCTGCAAACTTTGCGAGTTCGGCTTTGAAGTCGACCGACGGGTCGGAAATCGTGAAGGAGCAATTGCGGCCTGGAATGTCAGTCTTGATATTACCGACACCTGCAATTTTGGACAGATCGCCTCGGACCGAGGCGGCACATCCTCCTCAGTGCATGTTCGGGACTTTCAGACTGACATAAGTGGCGTTCGGGTCTAAAGTTTCGACCGCGTCCGATACGCCTGGCACTGAGTTGGTGACAGGTGCGGGGCCACCGCAACCGATCACGCCCAGCAAAGCAATTTGGCTGAGCAAAATTCGCGTTTTCATCAAAGGGAACTCCAGAATGGTGAAAATTCAGCGGTCTCGGTGATGAAATGTTCTTCGATCGCGTCGATCCCGCACTCAAAATTCTATTCCGACCGGCAAGTCTATGGTGATTCGCTTTTCCAATCCGCCAAAAATGATGCAGCAACGGCCGTTTTCGAACGATTCAGCCTGCCATTACATGGCGCAGCCATGCCCGGGCGATCCAGATTATCGGGGGGATACTTCCATCGGATCCCCTTGGGC
>JBPCVD010000087.1:0-7757 GCA_051010815.1 Rubripirellula sp. | reverse complement strand
TTTGGTCAACGACCTGGGATAATTCACCACGACCGAAGAAGTAGTCAATCGCAGCTGAAACACTCTTGGGATTGATCAGCGAACGAGGCGTCATGTCGGTCGCATCTTTGATGCTCATCCGCTCCTGGACGGTGCGGCGAAGCTTCAAGAAGCCCTTGCGAAGCTCTTCACTGGCCAACTCGTCAATCGTTCGCAGACGTCGATTACCCAGGTGGTCAATGTCGTCAATCTCGGCATCGCTGTCCGAATCGAAGAGATCGATCAGGTAGCGGATTGCAGCGATCATGTCGTCCGGACGCAGAGTCATCTCTGACTCGCTGACGCCCAACGCCAATTTGCGGTTCAGGCGGAAACGCCCAACTTTACCCAGGCGATATCGGTTTTCGTCGTAAAACTTCTCGGTGAACAGCGTGCGAGCTTTCTCCAACTGCGGCGGGTTACCCGGTCGCAGTCGCTGATAAATTCGCAGCAATGCCTCTTCGTGACTGGCTGTATTGTCGTCGGCCAACGTGTTGAAGATCAGAGGAATCTTCGGCGACTCCATTGCTTCGATGCTCTTCACACCAGCGGTGCAAATGGTCTCGGCAACTTCCTTCGTGATTCGGTGACTCGCCTCGACGATGATTTCTCCAGCACGCTCCGAGGAGCTTGGATAAACAACGTCATCAACCGCAATTTTACCCTCGATCGTTGGGGCGCTTTTGCCACCGCTGATCTTGATTGTCTCGGTCTTGTAGAAGGCGTTAAGCAGATCGGCGTCCGTCGACAGACTTGGATCCATCGCACGCAGCAAGGTGGTTGCCGCAAACTTTCCGCTCTGGTCAATGCGAACGGTCAATGCGTCCTTCTTGGTGACGTTGACCTCGATCCACGAACCACGCTCGGGAATCACGCGACAGCTTGGCAATTTGCGATCGGTCGTCGTGTCCTGCTCCAGAACGAAGTCAACGCCCGGGCTTCGGTGCAACTGACTGACAACGACGCGCTCGGCACCATTGATGATGAATTCACCGCCGCCCATCATGATGGGAAGGTCACCTAAGTAGACCTCTTCCTCGTGCGGCTCTTCGCGATTGAGACGCAACCAGATTCGCAGTGGGCGACCGTAGGTCAGTCGCAACTGCCGACATTCCTGACTGGTATAGCGTGGCTTTCCCAATTCGTAGTAGAGGTACTCCAGCGTCGTATTCCCGTCATAACTACTGATCGGGAAAATCTCGCGGAGGACCGACTCCAAGCCTTGATCGTTGCGTTTCTTCGCCTCGGAATCAGCCTGCAGGAATGCGGCGTACGAAACCGTTTGCAGCGCAGTCAGATCGGGAAGCTCAAATGTCCCCAATCCAGTACCGAAATGTCGAACGGTCGTCGGCTCAAGTCGACGGTGACTCGTGGTTGCCATCGTGTGGGAAAGCTCCTTGGAAAACCAATTGAGTTTGTGGCCCAGCGTCAACAGACGCTTAGCGAAATAGCGGCTATGCCTAGACGTTCAGCGCGAACCTAGAGCTCGTTTGTCTTGCGAGCAGGTGGACGAAAGAACTACCGATATCCGACGCGGCATCCCGTGAGCCGAGTGGGGATTGGGAGCGAGGTAGACGAAGAACGCAACATTGGGCCGATGATCACTCTGAAAAATTAACAGATCGCCCAACGACCGAAAAGGGCAACCATCGAGATCTGGCCCGAATTGTGCTACGAGACGGATAACCTCACGATTCTCGGGGCCCGGCTAGCATTTGAGCTGCCCTAGAATCGGCTCTCGCTCCCGTCGATTATTCCACGAAAAAAATACTGAATTTTTCCGACCGTAAGAAAGGCCTAACGCCTCCACCGATCCCCAACGGGAAATCAAATCCCCTTGGCGGAAAAAAACTTCAATTTTCTTTCGTTTCTTATCGATGGGTCGCACGCAAAAGAATCACATTCGAAGTCCGCTCTGGATTGCGGCGTCAGCCCAAACTTCCTCGCAAGATTTCTTTTCTGGGGAGTAGAGGGTTCGATGTCCATCGAATGAGTGCGATGGCAACTTTGTGGCCAACGCGCAAAATGGCCGCTCGACGGGACGACCTGTATCGTTGCAATCCGACTCCGCTCGCCGAAATCCGCGCCCAATCTCGAACGCCCTATGAACGTATCCGACTTCCTCGAGCACCATTTCCGACACTTCAACGCCCGTGAGTTACTTGCGGCGGCCAAAAGTTATCGAGAGTTCGTCGAGGATGGTGCAAGCATGATGGTGACCCTGGCCGGTGCGATGAGTACCGGAGAGCTCGGAATCTCATTGGCAGAGATGATTCGCGCCGGGAAGGTTCATGCCATTACCTGCACGGCTGCCAACTTGGAGGAGGACATTTTCAACTTAGTCGCTCACGATGAATACCGGATCGTCGCCGATTGGCGGGCCCTCGCGGCATCGGATGAAGTCGCCTTGCGCGATCAGGGGTTCAATCGAGTCACCGACACCTGCATCCCGGAAACGGTGATGCGGCATATCGAGGGCAGGCTCATCGACCGCTGGCGTGCGGCTGCGGAAGCCGACGAACCGCGGTTCCCGGTCGACTACATGTTCGAGCTATTGGATGACCAGGACCTCGTTCAGCACTATCAGGTACCCCGCGAACACAGCTGGCTAGCAGCCGCCAAAGACGCGGGGATCCCAGTCTTTGTTCCGGGCTTCGAGGACTCGACTCTAGGCAACATTTATGCCGCGAGGGTCATCGAGGGCACAATTCCCAATCACCGAGCCATCGCGACGGGAACCGAACAAATGGCACGCCTTGCCAGCTGGTACCGATCGCAATCTGAATCTGGCCCAATTGGATTCTTTCAGATCGGTGGCGGAATCGCCGGTGACTTTCCGATTTGCGTTGTGCCAATGTTGATCCAAGACCTGAAACTCGACATTCCATTCTGGGGCTATTTCTGCCAGATCAGCGATGCTGTGACCAGCTATGGCGGCTACAGCGGTGCCGTCCCCAATGAAAAGATCACCTGGTACAAGCTCTCCGAGGAAGCCCCCAAATTCATGATTCAGAGCGATGCCTCGATCGTTGCCCCCCTGATCTTCGCCTATGTGTTGGGTTGGTAACCGACATCAGCGGGGCATGGATACGATCGTAACGATTGAGACGACCCTGTCGCGTGGGCTTTCGCGGTCACGGCCGTCCCGAACTCGATTCCCTGACGTAGGTTTCATTGGAAATCAACGGTGATTTCTGTGATCGTTGACCTCCGATGAGTCAGCGACCTTCCTGCGAAACCACGTTCAGGTCCAGACGATGACGACCCGCCGCCGCGCGATGAGCCTGATCGAGGTCACCATCGTCGTCATGCTGATGGGATTGCTTGCCGCCATTGCCGCCCCCAGATTCAGCCTCACGCTCCGAGCGATGCAACTCGATGCAGCAACGCAACAGCTCGTTGCTCACCTCCGTTACGTGCGGCAAGTTGCGATCAACGAAGGGCGTACCACGTCAATAAGCTTCGACAACCTTAACGACACTTACTCCTGCGACGTCGATTCACCGGCGATTCCGGGGGAACCACTAAGCGTTGACGTTGCATCCGATTACAGCGAGTCATTGTCTCTGAACGCCAACTTTGACTCCTCCACGACTTTGTCATTCGATTTCGAAGGCGTACCACACGTTGGCTCCGATCTCATGCTTGATGGCGAGATCGTGCTTTCGACAAACGGAAACACATTCACCATCGTGATCGCCCCTGGCACCGGACGCATTGACGCCATGCGGC
Source organism: Rubripirellula sp. (assembly GCA_051010815.1). Lineage (GTDB taxonomy): Bacteria > Planctomycetota > Planctomycetia > Pirellulales > Pirellulaceae > Rubripirellula. The sequence continues at coordinate 4,007 of JBPCVD010000087.1, read as the reverse complement.
TGGCGAACGGCGATGAAGAATCACAACCGTCCAAAGTTGCGGTTGTCGCGCAGGTGGTGGTGTCCCAATGAACCCAACGACGTTCACCACAATCGTTCGACGGCGAAACGCATTCACGCTGCTTGAACTCATCACAGCGATGCTGGCGTCGACGGCTCTCGTTGTCGCCCTCGCGGCAACCATGACGATTTCGACTCAATTGATGGAAGTCCCTCCGGCGGACGAGGCAACTTGGCAAGATCATCGCCTCAGCGACCGAATCGCCTCCGATCTACGTTTCGCGACCCAAATCCGTGAAGAGACCGACGGATTCACGATCACCCGCCCGAACGCGGACGACGGATCCCCGCAAACGGTGACATACCAGTCAGGCGTCGATGGACTGACACGCCAGGTCGACGGAGGCTCCGTCTTCCAACTGGATGCCGACGAAGCGAAATCCGAACTCATCGTCGACGGCTATTCTGCACCAACGGATCCGACACCAGACACGTACGTTCGAATTCGATCGGTCAGCAGCGTGGCACCCGATTCGCTGTCAACAAACGTGACCGTCGACATTCCTTCGGGTGTCCGAGCGGGCGACTTGGTCTTGTTGTGCATTTCAGGCCGTTACCTTTCCTCGCTGAGCGCCTCGGGAGGCGGATGGCGAGTTCTGAGCTGGGACTCCGTCAGTGATCTTCATTTGATCGTGGGCTACAAGACCTACGACGATTCCTGGGACTCGAATATCACAATTTCGACATCCTCGTCGTCGGCGATGGCAGTCGCCCTCGTCGCCATCGAGCAGGTCAACACCGACACACCCTTTCCTTGGGCAACCACGCGTCGCGGCTATGCCAGCGCGTCGTCCTCTTCTTCGTTCCCTTTGGTCCGCGAGTCAGCGGACTTAGACGAAAGGCAAATGAACCTCCAGGTCTTCGCAGCGCAGGGCGACCCTTGGCAGGACGGGGCGATGGGCATTCCTGGATTCACTGAAGTGTTTCAGACGACCGCCTTGTCAGGCTATTCGAGCTACCGCAACACACTTTCCGTTGCGACACGTAACGGCCTTACGCCAACCATGTCGAGCGAGGCGCGTACCAACCACCTATCCTCGGGCTACTGGCTTCAATCCTCCGCAACCGTGGAGCTTGCACCATGACCAGTCATTCTGATCTGACAAAACGCCGGGCCAACGGAACGAACCATGCGGGACTCTCTCTGATTGAGGTCGTGATTTCGATCGTGCTCGTTGCATCGGTGTTGTTGGTTTCGCTGGCGGCTTCCGCAAACCTGATGCGAAACAGCCACGAACGTCGCGACACCAACCAAGGCCAACAGCTCGCGACTCAATTTCTTGATGAGGTCACGGCGATGGCGTTTCGCGATCTGTCCGAACCCACGTTTGGATTGGAATCTGGAGAATTGCTGTCAGATCGCACAACGTTTGATGACGTCGACGACTACGCCAACTACCAGCAAAGCCCGCCAACTCATCGTGACGGCACCGCCATCTCTTCTTACGAAGGCTGGACGATCTCGGTGGGTGTCGTTGCCGCGGACATCGACAACGATGGCATTTCCACATCTGCTGCGACGAACGATTCACCGTTACGCCGCGTGACCGTGTTCTGCCAATCTCCCGATGGCGTCACCACGACTGCGACGGCCATCGTGGCGAATGTCGGCGACGACAGCGAAGAGACAACCTCCTTCGAGCAATGGCGACGCGTTCGGTTGACCTTTCCCGGTCGAGAGGTTGACGTCGTCTCGCCGCTGCGCAATGCGCCTGACCCGACCTATGAAGTCGCGGAGACTCCATGAACTCTCCGCTTGATTCAATACCGCACATTCGCCTCGCTCGAACTCGCTCTTGTGGTCGACCACAAGGCTTCTTGTACGTCGCCGTCCTCTTCACAACCTTGATTGTGATGGTCTCGGTGACGGCCGCATTATCGATTTCGACCACCACCCTGCGTAGCGAAACGAATCGAGTCGGCCGCGACGAGGCATTGCGATTGGCCGAAAGCGAAATCCAACGTCTCGCCGCGATGATGAGCCAAGACACGCAATGGCGAATCGATGCGACCAATGATGCGTTCACCGATTGGTACTCGCCCACCGTCGATGGCGTGGCCAGCGATCACCGGGAAGTACGGTATCGGCTCGCGGATGTCGACGATGACCTGACGGACGACCCCTTCGACATCGTGGAACTAACGGTTCACGCGCGCGTTCATCGAAGCGAGGTCGCGATACGCGTTGAGATGGAGACCGACCCAAAGCCACTGAACTTGCTCGACTATGCCTTATCCGCGAACGACGACCTGCGGCTCGAATCTGGCGGAGCACTCTCATGCGAACGCCCCGTACAGTTGGTCGATGATTGCAAGACGAGCAGCTACGGATTTCTGACGACGCCGCAATTGGAATGCAATGGCCGAATGGAGATTACGTTGCGTGGGGACCGCACAACGAGCAACGTCGAGTTGCCCGCGTACGATGTGGTTGATCGCTACGTCTCCGTTGGAACGGAGATCTCGAGGCTTGCGATACCGCGTGTCGGCGGAATCCTGACCATTCAGGACGTGGTGCTGTCTTCGACAAGCAGTCCCTACGGCGACGTCGATGCGGCCGGCATCTACTGGATTGATGCCCAGTCCACGAAGGTAGCGATTTCAAATTGCAGGATCGATGCCACGCTCGCGATCCTCAATGCAACGGAAGTTGAGATTTCGGGCGGCGTCGTTTGGCACTATCCCAAGAATCCGGACGTGATCCTAGCGACGAATGCGTTCGTGACCTTTACGAATGTCGACGCGTCATTGAGCGAGACCGATCGCGGCGTGAATTTCAATCCTCCCTCGACGCCCTACCGACAAACATTTTCTAACAGCTCGGCGATCGATACGTTCCCAACTGAACTCCGCGGGATTCTGTATACCTCCGACTCGATGCAATTTGATCCAACCACAACGAATGCCACTTTGCGGATTGTCGGCTGCGTCATCGGCTACGATATTCGTGTGGACGGATCGGTGGCGATCGGCCAATTCGATGAAGCGATCCGTACGCCACCGCTGGGACTCCTCGACCCGGTGCCTCGACGATTCATTCGTGGCACAGCCCGGCGAATCCCTTCGCCGCAGTAGTCGGCGATTCGGTCGGGCAGCTCATCATCGATCGAACGGCCGGCCGGTTTAGTGTCGAAATAGCCGTCGCTTCGAAACTGGCTCTGCTGCGGCTAAATCTTTGCTCTGAATTCGGCGTAGGTGTCCCTGGGCTAAACGGTCGAAACGAGTCGTCGAAGCTCCCTTTCACTGCGATTGGTGGGTTCCCGTCGCACTGGCTCACGATCACGCGCCCACAGGGGCCTCACATGACCCTAGCACGCAGCCGTTAAACTGTGTTCTGTCTTCCGAACTGGACGGTACTCAGTCCGCCGAACTGAACTGGGTCCAATCGGGAGTCCCCGCCTTTCAATTCCATTCTTTCGCACGAATGAGCGTACCCATGTCTCTCTCTCGTCGTGACGCGATTCAGTTGATGACAGCTGGTTTAACGCTGGGCAGTTGCCGGAGCAGCGCGGCCAACCAACGGGACCCGTTGATTGCATCGATTGAGAAGCAAACCTTATGGCGAAATCGCGATGGCCGCGGAACAACCTGGTTTCATCCACGTGCTTGCATGGTGCCTGGGAATGCGGAACCCAGGGCTCTCATGACATTGCAAGAAATCACCGGCTCCGACTATTTCGGACAAGTTCATTTCTCCGAATCGGATGCATCCGGGCTGGAGTGGACGTCTCCCGCACCGATCGAGTCTCTTGCACGCGTGCCTGTCGCGGCGCATCCTGATTTACTGGCGGGCGTTTGTGATGTCACACCGCAATACCATACGCGCACGCAAACGGTGTTGGCCCTTGGTCATGTCGTTTTCTATCGCGGCGCCAAGTTCTCCAAGAATGACCAACTGGCGCGTTATCCGATGTACGTCGTGCGTCGTAAAGACGGGACTTGGTCGGA
>JBPCVD010000086.1:0-8797 GCA_051010815.1 Rubripirellula sp. | reverse complement strand
CGACACTGCTCTCAGTTAGGACACGATGGCCTAGTCGGAGAGTTCGTTTTGAGGCTGATGGAATGACCTCGGTTTGCTGCCACCGTCAGTGATGTTGGCGACATTCAAGCGAAAACGTAAATCCAGGAAAGGATACGATGAACCGAGTCACTGTTTTTCGAGGTTCCTCTTCGAGCCACTCAAGCTCTTCCGTCGGCGTTTCCAATGACATGGGAACCGATGAGCTCGGTACGTTGCTGTGGATTGGTGATGCATCCAATCATGAGTTTTCGGCGCCTCGAAAGTTCTGCACCGAACAATCACCGCAGATCGCAATTCGGCACTCGCTCGATGATGCGATGCAACGTCCCGCTGGGGGCGTCCGAGCGATCTTGATTGCTGAATCGACTCGTCGTCCGGTGACGCATGACGTCGTGACTCAGCTTCGATTGCTGTATCCCAAGGCCGCGATTGCCTGCTTGATGGGCGCCGGGTGTGAGGGAATGCATGCCAAGGAACTGCAGCCCGCACTCGCACGTACAGAACGATTCTACTGTCACCAATGGAATCAATTCTTGCCATCGTGGTTGGCACAGTGTGGATCGACGACGGAACATCATGGAGAAGAGTGTCGCTCGGTTGCCATCGTTTCGGCGTCCATGGCGACAGGCGAGACGCTGATGGAGCTTGCTGAGTCGGTCGGTACGACCGCAGTCTGGTGCCGCGACGAGAACCCCTGCCATGTTCGTCGCGTTGACGCAGTGTGGTGGGATGATTCGGTGGCCCGGCCGGCGACTGCCGAAAGATGGCGGCAGCGGATCGAACGCTTTGCTTCGAACGATTTCAGCCCTCAGCATGCTTGGATCGCGAACCTGCCTCGTCCCGCTCAGCGCGCCAGCGCCGAGGCGGCGGGAGTTTCTCTGGTCGTCAGCAAGCCGTATCGGATCGATGTGTTGGTGAACATGCTGAACGCAAGCACGAACCTCGGATCGATGGCGACACCGCAATTGCGAGCGGCATGATCTTGGTGAATCGCTATTTCGATCACCGATAAGTTGCCCCGATCACATCTCTTTGAACGCATCGCTTCTTCCTGTGAAGCATGCGAGGTCCTTTCTAGCTTGCGAATTGCCTGAGTCCATCTCAGGATTGAAACGCGAAGCAGGGAGGACCGTGAATGCCTAAAAGACGCCGGCGCCGAAGTTGTCGTCATCCTCTTGCCCGGCCGTCTTCTCTTCGGTTCGGTCGATGAAGTGCGGACGTGGTGGGCCCGACGGCTCACCGCTGTCGGCTTTGGTTGGTTCAGGACGTCGGCCTTTTGAGCCACGATCTTGCTTGATGGCAGGCTCGCTCGAAGTCGCCCGACGGGCAGGGCTCTCTGAAGGCTCCGTCGCCGCACGACTGTCGGTGGCCGCGGGTTGCGTCTTGCCGTTTTGAGTCTCGGCGACGACGTTGGCGTCCACGTCTTCGTAGCCGAATTCATCATCGTATTTCGACCGATACCCAGGCTGTTGGTATCGGCTGAGCTCCGCTTGGAATTCAGTGATCACAGCATTCTGAATCAGCTCGCGACAGTCACTGTTGATCGGGTGCGCAACATCAGCGTAAAGCTTCTGCGGCGAATCGTATCCCGAATCCTCCGACTGCAGCTTGGCACCGCAGTGGTTGCAGTAGCTGGCGCGAAGATGGTTCTTGTGATTGCAGCGTTGGCAGTGTCCCGACAGCTTGCGGCTTGGCATCGCCACAAACGGGCCGTTGGATCCATCAATGATCTTGAGATCACGAACTACAAACGCATTGTCAATCGTAATGGAGCAGAAGGCCCTAAGTCGGTCCTCAGAACCTTCCATCAACTTGATGCGAATCTCGGTGATTTCCACGTCCGACCCTCCGTAACCGGCCGACACACCAAGATTGGTGAGTCTGCAAGCATGCTGGTGTTTACGTCACATCAATCCGTGCGGGCACTTGTGTGCTTTGGGTCGACATGACAATCGCCCCAGGTTCATGCATGGCTCGAAGCTTGTTAACGCACCGCTGTGCTTCTGTTGGCGAGCTAGCAATGGCGAAACATGCCGAACCACTACCCGTCAATTGACACGTTCTGAGGTCGGCCTGCCACAGTGATTCCAATATTTCACCGATTTGAGGGGCAAGTTTTTTGGCTGGATCTGCCAGCCGATTCGTCATTGTTGCCCCGAAATCACTAGGTTCTCCACCTTCCAGTGCCGCGATCAGTCCACTCGCCGTCTGAGGAGACGGGGGGACGTGTGAGTTTGCGTAAACCTTGGCGGTTGAGAGGCTGATCCCAGGAAATACCACGACGAAATGGAGCGGGGCGGCAAGCCGGAATGCTTCGAGTCGCTCCCCTCGGCCGGTCGCCCGTGCCGCGTCCATGGGTTCCGGTGTGACTGTTTCGTGGGGATTCGAGGGTGTCGCGCCAAGAAAGAAAGGCACATCGCTGCCGATTTCGGCGGCGATGTCGTACAGCTCCGGGGCCCCCAGCGGGATCCCGTTCAGCTTGGCCGCGCATTGCAGTGCCGAGGCGGCATCACTGCTTGCACCGCCCATTCCGGCACCCGCGGGAATGCGTTTGTCGAGTTGGCATCGGAATCCACCGGCGATGTTGAACGTATCGCGAAAGCGAGACAGGGCGCGGTGCACCAAGTTCGATTCATCCGCGGGTATGTCCAGCAACGCTGCGGCTTGTGGTCCATCGGTCTCGATCCCCAAACGCTGGGCGATCACTTCTCGCGACGGCAGCCACTGCACGCGTAGTTGAATGTCAGTGTCGCTCGATCGCTGCAGCGATAGTTCGTCGCGCCAATCGATTGGGACCATGACGGTGTCGATGTCATGAAAGCCGTCGTCTCGACGCGCGAGCAACTCAAGGAACAGGTTGAGCTTCGCGGGTGGACGCGTGCGGGCAACGATCGTATCAGCGGCAGCGTGAGACATGGGCGATGCGTGTCGCGACAGTTAGGCGGCGCGCGTCGCGGCTTGCTGAGCAGTCGTGTCGGCCTTGGCGTCCGAACGTGGACCATCATCGGCCTGCGTTTCGCTTGAGCCGTTTGCCTTCTCAAGGCGACTCATTTCGGCATCTTCCATGGCCACGATGGTGACGCCGGTTTGCTTGGCGAGCGCGAGCGTCCGCTCTCGTTCCACCAGGATCGTCTTGCCAGCTTCAATCGCGATCGCCGATCCCTTGGCGTCGTGGACGCGTTGAACCGTCTGGGGTCCAATCGTCGGCACGTCGAATCGCATGTCTTGATTCGGCTTGCTGACTTTGACGAGCGTCCAACCACCACGGCGGCAGAGTTCGCCGGTGCGATCGATGCAGGCATCGGTGCCCTCGATCGCTTCGACTGCGATCACGGTTCCATCTTTGATTGTGATCGTCTGGCCGATATCCATGCCACCCATCTGTTTGGCGACTTGCCATCCCGATTCGATATCGCTGATTAGTCGCGCCTTCGGGCTTGGGCCCGCAATCGTGCCTTGTTTCACAAGTAGCTCCGGTGCAAAGTCAGTCGCCGCACAAACCTCCATCCCCGCGCGTCCGTACGCGCCGGTGACCGCGAGCAGCAGACTGTCGTCTCGAGCGTCGCGATTACGCCCCAGTAGTGGCGGACCGAGTGTGCGAATGCAAGTGAGATCTGGAAAGTGACGAAGCCAAACCGATCCGCGGTACAGCAGGTCCGCCTTAAAAAGCTTGCCTGCCATCGTCACCTCTTTGACTCCATTGCGTTGGAAATAGCGGATATGACCGCCAAGCTTTCCAACCCCGGACCAAGTGACGTGATCGCAGATTGATTCCAGGTCCGTGCTGGCATGCCCAGAGATCGCGACGCAACAGACTTGGCGTCCATCGCGAATCAATGACTGAGCCACCTGAACGGGGAAGCTTCCCCAACCGGCCACCAAACCGACCGGCGGCATCGAGTCCTCGGACTGATGTTGAGCCAGAATGGCGTGCCCGCGGCGAGGCCAGTAACCCTTGCGATCAATCATGCTGCTCGCTTGTCTTCGTCCGCGAAGCGTTGACCAAGTTGGTCCATTTCTCGACGCAGTTTCTTCAACTCGCGACGCATCTCAGGCAAGCGGCGCTCGACCGCCATGATCTGCATTTGCTCGCGCTGTGGGGTCGCGGGTGATCCGAGATAGACTTCGTTGCCCGGACAATCGTCCATCACGCCTGCCTGAGCACCAACAATGGCTCCGTCGCCTAGCGTGATGTGATCCTTCAAGCCGACTTGTCCAGCCAGCACGACGTAGTCGCCGGTTCGGCAACTGCCGGCGATACCGACTTGGCTGCACAGCAGATTGTGTTTTCCAATCTGGCAGTTGTGGGCGATCATCACTTGGTTATCGATTTTTGTGCCTTCGCCGACCCGTGTCGCACCGTAGGTTCCACGGTCGATCGTGACACCGGCACCGATTTCAACATCGCAGCCAATCGCGACGTACCCAAGTTGGGGCGTGGGCATGTGCCTGCCAGCCTCTTGGCGATATCCAAAGCCGTGCGCACCAATGACGGTGCCGGCATGGATGATGACTCGATCCGAGAGTTCGGTGTATTCGTACAAGGTGACGTTCGCGTGTAGCAAACAGTCGTCACCAATCTGACTTTTGGGGCCGATGACGACGCCTGGCATGATCTGTGTTCGCGCGCCAATGACGGCTCCTGCACCGACGGTGGCCGTCGGATGCACGATGGCGCTCGGATCAACTTTCGCGGTAGGATCGATACCGACCGAAGGCACGGAGGCTTCGATCGGAGGACGGAAGGTCGCCACGATTTTCGCGAAGGCGGCGCGTGGATCAGCGACGATGATTTGGGCTTTGTTGCCGAGTTCAATCTCAGCGGAAGTGATCACCGCAAGAGCCTCGGAATCCTGGGCTGACGCCGCGCGGGACGGATCATCCAACATCGTGATTTCTGCAGCCAACGCCTCGCTTGGCGGATTCGCTCCAGTGCAGTTCACAGCAGCGTCACCGAGCAATCGACCCTCGACCAATGCCGCGATTTCTCCGAGTTGCATTGCCATTTCCAATCATCCTTTACTGGAATCGCCGGCATCGCCGACCGGGCCTTTGAGATATACAAGCTCGATGTCTTCTCCAGCAAGAGGAAGTCACCTGCTATCGCCATCGTTATTGATCGGCATCCAAGGCACTCTCGCCTTACTTTGTTATTATCTTGGCATCTTTCCCCATTTTCTTCAGTTTGACTTCTTTTTCATGATTCGCACGTTCACTCTTCTCCTTGTCACGGCATTGGTTGCTAGCAACCTTTTGGCCGCCGATCGGCCGAACATCATTTTCGTTCTCGCCGATGACTTGGGGTACGGCGATTTGGGTTGCTACGGTCAGCGTGAGTTGGCCACGCCAAATCTCGACCGCATGGCGTCGCAGGGAATCAAGTTCACTCGGCACTACGCGGGCAGCACGGTTTGTGCGCCGTCGCGTTGTGTCCTCCTGACTGGAAAGCACATTGGTCACGCCTCGGTACGTGGCAATCAGGGTGGTTTGATTCAGGACGGAGAACTCACGATCGCGGAAATGTTGCGCGAGGCTGGTTACGCGACCGGATGCGTGGGGAAGTGGGGAGTGGGGCATCCACCGCCGTTGAATGATCCGGCGCGAAACGGGTTCGAGTTCTTCTACGGCTATGTGAACATGTTCCATGCTCACAACTTCTATCCAGAGTTCATCGTCCGAGATGGACAGAAGGTGCCGTTGGGCAATGTGTTGGCCGAGAAGTGGAAAGAGACGCCACGTCCGGGACGCGAAGGACGCGGTGTTGCAGAGACACGAGTCGACTACGTGCCCGATCTGGTGACTCAAGAAGCGTTACGTTTCGTGGAGCGGCATCAGCAGGAGCCGTTCTTTTTGTACTACGCGTTGAACGTCCCACACGCCAACAACGAAGGTGGCAAGGACGGCATGGAAGTGCCTTCGCACGGCGAGTTCGCGGACCGAGATTGGCCGAAACCTGAAAAGGGTTTCGCATCGATGATGCGAAACATCGATCGCGACATTGGAAAGTTGTTGGCAAAGTTGAAAGCACTGGGGATCGACGATCATACGATTGTCTTTTTTTCGAGTGACAATGGTCCGCATCAGGAAGGCGGACACCAAATGCCGTTTTTCGATTCCAATGGTCGCCTGTTGGGCATGAAGCGGGACTTGTATGAAGGTGGAATACGCGTGCCGTTGTTGGTTCGGTGGCCCGGCAAGATACCGGCAGGTTCCACGTCAGGTCACGTTTGCGGATTCCAGGACTTGATGCCAACGTTGGCCGAATTGGCCGGTACCAAGTCACCTGCGCTGGATGGGATCTCTTACTTTGCAACGCTGGTCGGCGACCATGCTCACCAGCAGAAGCATCCGCATCTGTATTGGGAATTCGGTGAAAAAGGTGGCAAACAGGCGGTGTTGAAAGGCAAATGGAAAGGCGTGCGTCTCGATTGGAACCGTCAGCCCCACGGTCCACTTGAACTGTACGATTTGGAAAACGATCCGACTGAATCGATGAATGTTGCTGATGCCAATCCCAGCGTTGTCGAAGCGATGGCAGTCATCATGCAGCAGGAACATGTGGCGCCGTGACCGTTGGATGGGATTTTGGCGCGATCGAAATCCATTGGATGCGGACGTAAACGGCGATGGATGAACGCGCGTTTCTGAAACTCATTCTTGCGCGTCCCGACGACGATGACCCGCGGCTTGTCTTCGCGGATTGGTTGGGAGAACGTGGAGATCCCCGTGGCGAGTTCATTCGAGTGCAGTGCCGATTGGCTTCGATGGATGAACGTGACTCCGGCCGCATCGAACTGGAGTTCATCGAGCGACAGCGATTCGCGGAGCATGGGCGTGCCTGGTCGGAACCGCTACGCGAACGCGTAGGAGCCGGCGAGGTTCATTTTCGACGCGGGCTGGTCAATCAAGTGGCGATGTCCGCTTCGCTGTTCGACGCGCATTGGAAAACGCTTGCCGAATCCTGCCCGTTGGAAAGCGTGCGCATTTTGAATGGCAGGGATGGGTGGGAAACCTTGCTTGCTTCCGACGGACTTCCGCGTCTGCGAGGTTTGGATCTCAGTGATGGGCAACTGGGGTTACGGCGGCTTCGGCGATTGATCGAAGGCGTCGACTTGTCAAAACTGACGACCTTGTGTTTGGGATCAAACAACCTTGGTAGTGGCGCCATGCCTATGATCACGCGGTCGCCCCGTCTTTCGGGATTGGAATCTCTTCACCTCGACACTCTGCCATTGGATCCTGATGGCCTTGCTCTGCTGGCAACCTCGGAGATGTCGAGAACGTTATCGGGATTGTCACTGGCGTCGGCGAGTATGCGAGATGAGATGCTGGAAGTTTTGGCGCGTTCGGACATCCTGCCGAGGTTGCTGCGTTTGGACTTGTCCCGCAACGACATGCTTTCCTCCGATTCGATGCAGCGATTCGTGGGCAGCCCACGCTTCGCGAAGTTGCGGGAGGTCTCCTTTCGTTCTTGCAACCTGTGGGCGAGCGACATTTCGTTTCTGGCGAGGATCCGACAGCCGATGGCGTTGCGAAAGCTCACCCTGGAGCGATCCAAGTGGTCCGGGTCGGCCGCCAAGTCGTTTGGAAAGTCGGTCTGTTCCAAGGGGCTGGCTGAGCTTTCGCTTCGCGGTTGTGATCTTGACGACGCCATGTTGGAGACGATCCTTCGCGGGGACGGTTTTGACGTGCTGCGCAGTCTGGACTTGAGTCGCAATTCGTTGGGACCTGCTGCGGCAGAAGCGATTTGCGGTTGGTCCCGTGCATCGGGGATTTCGACCTTGAATTTGCGAGACAACCAAATCGGGGATCAAGGCGTTGCGACGCTGGCCGAAGCGGAGTCTCTGCGGAAATTGAATGAGCTTGATTTGCGCGGCAACGAGATTGGCGATCGCGGCGCGCGAGCATTGATCGAATCATCGACACTTCAGCGGCTCACCACGTTGAGGCTGGACTTTCAGCCCAATGCAAGTGAACCGCGTTTCCGGCCTGAATTTGTAGAGGCGCTGCGGAGCCGATTCGGGCGCCACGTATGCCTCTTCGACGGAGCGTCGTCGGTTGGCTGACGATTTGACTTTTCCTGCCTACAATCTCTTGCACGCTCCACCCGAAGAAAAGAAGAAGCTCATGCCCCTGTCTTCCCGATGCCTTTCGTCGTCACCGTCGATTCCATTGCCGTTCCTATTGTGGATCCCACTGCTGGTTGTCTTTGGATGCGGCAAGAAGAATCCGGTTGAGATGGTATCGGCCGATCAGAGTGGCGTGGAGATTCGGGAAGTTGCTTCCGTCGGTGATAGTGATTGGAACGCGTGGCGTGGCCCGCGATTCGACGGCGTCGCCGCTGATCAACCGGTCGCGACCGAATGGGACGAGAAGACGAACGTTCTTTGGAAGACCGACATCCCTGGGCGCGGGCATGGTTCGCCGATTGTGGTGGGCGATGCCGTCTTTGTCGCCACGGCCGATGAAAACAAATCGACGCAGTCCGTCATTCGTCTCGATCGCGCAGACGGCTCGGGGCGTTGGGAAACGGTCATCCATAAAGGCGGCTTTCCCTCGCCTGGTGAGATTCACAAAAAGGCTACCAACGCCAACGGAACGATTGCGTGCGATGGCCAGCGGCTTTACATCGGGATGTTCAATTCCGATTCGATCATCGCAACAGCACTCAGTCTGGATGGCGAAATCTTGTGGCAACAACCGATTGGTAAGTTCGTTTCCAAGTTCGGTTACGCGCCGTCGCCGATCTTGTACAAGTCGTTTGTGATCTTGGCAG
>JBPCVD010000085.1:0-6892 GCA_051010815.1 Rubripirellula sp. | reverse complement strand
TCGGACCATCGCGCGGCATGCAGAGAGGTGACTAGTTTTCCCCAGCCCCAAATCGACGAAAAACCCTCGGGTCCTTTCATCGCTGCGGTCAAATCGCTCGCCCGGCCCGAGTCGAGCGCGAGCTGCTGCAGCGACTCAGCGGCCTCAATCTGTAGCGAAAAGACGTTGGGAGTCTTCGCCAGCACTTCTTCGATTAGCTTCAAAGATTCGAGCACTTTGCCGGAGCGACGCAACAATTCGATTCGTCTCAACTGGGCGGTCTGCTCTGAATTCGCGGGGAAGTCTGTCCGCAGCATCGCCTTGCCGTACAAATCAGCGGCAGCAGCAGCGCAGTCTTTTGCAACTTCCGGATTGCGGGCACGATGACCGATTTCACTCCAGGACTCACCCAACCAAAGCAGGTTCGCCGTGGGAACGCTCGACTCCTCAGCCAGCAACTTCGCCGAGAGCTTTTCGAGTTGTTCGACATCCGCACGTGTCACGTTCGCGGCCGTCTTCAATTGATCCACGGTCCGCTTCATGATTGACATCCGACGGGCTTCCACCTGCTCGACAGACGACTCAACAACTTCAGACATTTTTGACAAGACGTCGGTCGCACCCTCGGCGTCTCCGGCCTGTTGGCGAATGAAGAACCATACATCAAAGACTTGCCTGGCCACCGGTTCGTCAACGACGACGATGGATTCAGCTTCCTCCGTTTCGTTCACACTCACCGACTCGATCAGCGACGGCGGCGACTCAATCAACCATTGCTCCGCTCGTTCATTTTCGCCCAGCAGTAGATCCATCTGAGCAAGTGCCAAACGTACGTCGACGACCGTCGGTGTCAGCAACGCGTCATCCTTCTCCTTTTTCCGGAGACCTCGGACCAGCTCTTGTCTCGCGATCTTCAATTCCTCTCGATCAAACTTCGTACGATCGGATAGCTCGCTTCGACGAAGGATCCCCCACCGCGCCATGCCCGACGCGATCTGTGCGTCGCCATATTGCGGTGAACCGGCGGCTAGTTTTTGATAGATCGCAATCGCTTTGCTGGGGTAATTGAATGCCTCATACAGATACGCCAGGTTCATCCAGATAAGGTCTAACTGTGGATCGTCGGGCCAACGCTTTGCCAACACGGAGACAATGGACTCCATCTCAGTCAGCTCACCGACCATCTCAGATTTCCCCCACTGGGCCTCGCTCAACTCCTGCGAAGCGGCCAGCGCGATCATCGCTGCTTCCTTGGTCGCCGGTTCCTCCTTGTCGCCCCACCTGGCAACCGCCTCACCAAGCACACAAGCCTCGGGTAAATGTCCTGCCGCGTAATAGAGATAGGCAAGCAGATAACGCATGCTATTGATCTGCTTCTGATCTGATTCCTCCATCGCCAGTCGGTGGACATATTCGATCACCGCCAATGTTTTTCCAAGCGACTGATGATACGCCTCGACGTCCGCGGCAACTCCCGATGACTCCGCGGCGGTTTGCAGTTTCTGAGTCGCCTCGTAGGCGTCAAATGCTTTTGGAACACCACTGTTGAGGGTCATCCGCGGCACGCGCTCCGTTGATACCGGCACCCGCGTCTTCGCTTTCGTGGGCTTCGGCAGTGCGTACAAAGTCGACGTCATGATTGGATACCGAACTTCCTCCTTCGCCTCCGCTTGCTTGCTGGCGGTAGCGACGGGAGCAGTGACCGAAGTCGCTGCAGTCACACTCGTCCCCAACGACGCAACTTCGGCGACGAGCGCCGGATCGGCTTTCGATTCCGCACCGCGCGCAGGGGGTGGATCGACATTCGACACGGGCGAATCGGCTTCCGTTCCAGCATCCTCTGCCGACGCGACCTTCGCCTTGGCTTTCGAGGGTGGCTCTCGCATCACAAACATGCCGACGGCAAACAACAGGAACACGACGACGGCCGCCACGCCCAACCACGTGGCGAGCGACGACTTTGACTGCGATTCGCCCTTCGGTCGCGACGATCTCGAACGGTCGCTCTGGTCGCGATTCGGGTGCGAATCATCCTCCGACGTGACAACGATGCCTCCTGCCGCGGCTTCCCCATTGCCAGCGGTATCGTTCGCGATGCCAACCGTCTCGACGGCATCCGAATCTTCGTCGCCTAACTCTTCATCGTCCTCGTTCGCCGAGGAAATCGCGGCCGCCGCTGCCTCACCAGTGCCGATGGGTAAGCGGAACACGACAGTCGGAACTACCAGCGTTTTCCCACACTCGCATTCCACCGGTTGCCCGGCGTCGGAACCATCGACTTCGTAAGTCTCGCCGCAACTGTCGCAGCGAACGGGAATGACGGGCAACGACGAAGCGTTGCACGCGAACAGCACTTCGCCACACCCACATTCCAGCAGATGACCAACGTCCGCCGCCTCCAACTCGTAACGTGTGTGACAGGAAGGACACTGGCCGACATGACTCATTCAGTTCGCACCACTACTCAATGATCAAAACGATGAAGGGGAAAACGACCGCGACGACGCGATTGACAAAGACTATTTCAGTTTTGGCTTCGGCTTCAACGTGATGCCCCACACAGGCCCTCGAACGGAGTTTCGCGGCCGAGGGTTTTGTCGAGCAAAGGCGCGAGCACCATCGGCCACACCCACGTCTTTGTACGTGCCCCCGTTTGCTTTGGCCAACTGCTGAAATGCGACTGCGTCCTTCGGCTTCACTTCCATGCCCAAGGTGTGCAACGGAATCTTGGTTTGTGGTCGAGCCGCAAAGAAGTTCGATGCACCATCGGTAAAGGCTCCGTCACCGAGCACAAAGATCACGTCCGGCTGAAGCGAGAATGCGGCGGCAATGGCCTGCCTTCCGTTTGTCTTCAAACAGAGCTGCACCGTATTCAACCAGTACTGCAACTTCTCCTTGTTCTTGGGGGTTGCATTCACCAACTCAGATGCCGGTTGCGGATGGAACATCGGATAAGCCGTATCGCTGTAGAAGATCACGTAGAAACGTTGCTTTGGCGTCAACTGGTTGACCGCGATCACCAACTCGTTCAACGCCGTCTCGAATCGTCCCTGCGTCATGCTGTTGGAGTTGTCGATGACGAACACGTAGTTGACGGCAGCCACTCTTCGGCCAAAGAAGCTCGGCTTCTTGGTGGGGCGTGCTTTGCCAACCCCCGACGAAGCGGGCCGGGCGGGTGGCTTGATCGCGGCGCCGCTAACGGCCGCCATGAAGTCGGGGGCGGCGACCGCTTCCGTGAGAACCACCTCCGCTTCCGCGGGCGACTCGGAGTCCGTCGTCTCCGTCGGTTCCGTGATTTCCAGTGGGCTCGGCTCGATGATCACCTCTTCGATGACCTTGTCCGACGTGGGTGTTGCCGACAGGAACAGGCCCTTGGGCTCATCATCGACCTTCATGAACAAGCTTGCCAAGATCAGCAGTATCGCGACGTGTACCGCCGCGCTGATGCCACTGCCTCTCAATTGCCTGACGATCGTTTGCCGACGCGCATCGAGCCACATTCGCGACCACAACACGTACCACCGCCATCCCTCTGTTTCGTCCAACTGTTGCTGTGCCGCCAAAGCTTCTTGTTCCGCTTCGCGTTCGGCTTGCGTTAACCCAGCCATCAACTCGGTAGCCTCGGGGACAACCACCGCAGAATCCGACCTGGTGGAATCGCTCGCGTCGGCCCTCAGGTTTTGCAGTCCAGCATTTGGCAATCCAGCGTTTGGCAATCCAGCGTTTGGCAATCCAGCGCTGACTGGCGTCGCGTCCGATACGCCTGCGGAGACGCCACCGCTGCCTTGCCGACGACTCCACTGACGACGTTCGGCGCCGAGCACTTCCCGCAGTCCGTCGGTTTGCGCACTGTCGACTTCCGACAACGGAATCTCGAACAGGTACTGTTCATTCCCGACGATCGTCTGGCCCTGCTCAAACGGCCGGTGAAACCCGTCCGCATTCGCATCGTCCAGATCGCCCGGATCGATTCGAAAGAACTCATCCCCATTTGAAACAGTTACCAATCGGGTCATTCGCTCGACTCCTGGTCTCCAGAGGAGAGTCGCTTTCCGCGGCTCTTCCAATCACTGTTCTCGTCGGCATCCGATGACGGACCCTTCGATTTGCGTGCCTTCGTCTTGGACGCGCCGCCGCGACGCAACTTCTTCGGCCCCGGCGAGGCGTTGACGTCGATCGCGGGAGTGATCGCGGCGTTTGAAGCCGATTCTTGCGGTGTCTGTTGAGAAAAGAAGGCGTCGAGTTCGGACCCGCCAGCGGACGGCTGGGGAGCCGACTCAACTCCGACCGGCTTGAAGTCGACGGCCGCCTCGTCTGATGGACCCGCGTCGGCGATCCCCGTGAAGTCGGGAACCTCGTCCTTCGGTTTGGCCGCACCGGCAAGATCAGCCAAACCGGCTGGTAGCTTTGCCGATGAGGGCTTCGTCTTGGCTGCGGCTTTCGGCTGCGGGAGATCAGGGACAGATTCAACCGCTGTCTCGGTAACCGCTGTCTCTGCAACCACTTTGTCGGCCACCACCTTGTCGTCCGGCCGTTTGCTGGGAACAACCAATTTCGCCTCAACCAGCATATCGGCGGACACTTCGTCCGGCGTTTCAACCGGCACTACAACCGGGGTTTCATTCAGGGGTTTTCGCTTGAGCTTCTTCTTGGACGGCTTACCGCTTGTTGTCTTTTCCTTGCTCGGCTTTGCTTTGCTCAGCTTCTCCTTGCCTTGCTTCTTGGCGGGCGTTTCGCCTCCAACCGCAATCTCGACGACCGGCGACTTGGACGGCTTTGCGGTGGGCGATCCGAAATCGGGAATGTCAGTCGCGGCCACCGTTGCCTCCGCTTTCGGCTTGCCTCCAATCTGTATCCCCGGAAACGCACCTTCGTCAACCGACTCATCTGCCACCGAGTCGTCAGCACCGGAAGTTGGCCGCTCGGACCCAAGCGACGCGGACGCGGCCCCATCGACTTGATCAGACTCAGACGATTCATCGTCGGCCGACGCATCGTCTGCCAATTCGCCAAGCGACAAGACCTCTTGGATCGTCTCCTCGCTGATACCAGTTTCGATTCGTTGTTGCCATGTCGTCATCACTTCGTCCGACATCCCAGCAGCACGATCCATCGTCATTTTCGCGTTGCAATGCAAGGTCGGCAATGTCGCACTGACCGTCAGTCGGCCATCCTGCGAATAGTCGAACTGCACATCCACGAACGTCCCTTTTGGTGTATCGGCTGGCAGCGGATTGACCACACACTTGCCGATCATGGTCGCATTTCGACCTTTGGCATCGCCACCTTCAACGACCTGCACCTTGACGTTCTTTTGGCCGTCCTCATGCGTGCGAAAACGAATCCGCTGGCGTGCGGGCAACGCCGTGTTTCGCTTGATCATGATCTGTCGTCGTGGCTCACCTGTCTTGGGGTCCTTTGCCAACACACCCAGGTCATGTGAGTTCACGTTGGTGACCGAAACCCCCGAGAAGGTCTCACACCCTTGGCCCAGGCGAATGCCTGCGTAGATCGCCGCGCCATGCGCGACCGCCTCGTCGGGCGACAGTGATCGGTCCAACTCCAAACTCGTCAATCGGCTCAACTCATCGCGAATCATCGGCATGCGTGTCGAACCGCCGACAAGAATCAATCGAGTCAGATCGCCCCAGGTCATGCCCGCTTCGTCCAAGACCAATCCTACCGTCATCAACGTACGCTCGAGCAAGTCTTCGGTAAGCCGATGAAATGTGTCGCGATTGATCTCGGGGCGGATCCGCTGCCCGTGATGGGCAAAAGCAATCGGAACCGATTCACGTTGCGTCAGTGCATGTTTGGTTTGATTTGCCTTGCGTAACAGTATCTGCTCCGCAATCGGATCCTCACGTGGATCATCGCCATGCTCATCCATCCACGCTTCGGCGATGAAGTCAACGATCCGACGATCCCAGTCGATGCCGCCCAAATAGACATCACCGTTGGTGGCAATCGTGTGGTAGTTGCGATCCTTGATTTCCATCACGGTCACGTCAAAGGTGCCTCCACCCAAGTCGTACACCAACACGCGTTCGCCCCGTTCGCTTTCACCATCGGGTGAAAGGAAACCTTGTTGAACACCGAAGCAGATCGCTGCCGCGGTCGGTTCGTTGATGATGTCCAGCACATCCAGTCCAGCCAAACGGCCGGCGTCTTGCGTTGACTTGCGGCATGGCTCGTTGAAGAACGCTGGCACGGTGATGACCGCCTTGTCGATCGTCCCCAGCTTCAACTGCGCGTCTTGTTTCAGTTTTCGCAGCACCAACGCCTGCAGAACTTCCGGTGGAAACGATGCGCCGCAAATCGATTTCCGAAACGCTTGCTCTCCAACGTCGCGTTTCGCGAACAGGGCCAAACGTTCCGGTTCGTCAACGCCCGCCTCCATCGCTTCGGAACCGATCACAGGAGCCGAGCGGTCAAAGAACACGGCGCTGGGAGTGGACAGTCCACCCTCGGCGTTGCGGATGGTCTCGGGTCGTCCTGTCGCATCGACGAATGCAACGGTCGAGTTGGTCGTCCCTAAATCGATTCCAACAGCGGGATGAGGTCGCGCCATAAGTGAAGCGTTACGGTCGAGAGGAGAGAGGGTCTGCACCCTGGATTAGGTTGCCATCGGGCGGTCCGATTTGACGAGGCGGATCGCTGGCAAAAGTACAGTCTACTCAATCCAAACGCTTGAAACGAAGCGCTGTACCCAAGCGGACACATGCTCCACGGCGATTCCCTTCCGCTCGGTCCATCTGTGACGATTACGAACCGGTCTGGCACGGACCGACAGCGGTGAAACGCAATTCGCGGCTCAACCGAGACGCGATCGCGGCCTGGAGCGGTACATCGCGACCCGACTCATCCGATGCCATCGAGAAACGCCCGTCGATTGACGCAGCTCGCCGGCCGT
>JBPCVD010000084.1:0-3241 GCA_051010815.1 Rubripirellula sp. | reverse complement strand
GGCTCGGATGTTCCCAGCCAAAAACAGAATGGTTGGTCCTCGGAAACCTGATTCAAGAATTCCTGAAAGTTGCCTGCGTAGTCGGTGTTCCGAATGCCGTCGAACGCAGGTTTCAGTCGTCGGTGATCAAATGGTTCTCCGGCGGGATTGGCATCGCGCCCGCCTGGCTCAAGTCGACCGGGCCCCCAACCTTTGCCCGTATATCCGACGGCGTAGCCTGCATCCGCCAATCGCTCGGTGTAAGTCGCGAACTTCGCCGGCAAAGTGCTGTGAATATTTCCTGCTTCTTCTAAACGCCAGATGTGCTGACCCGTAAGAATTGCGGATCGGGAAGGTCCGCACGTCGGTGCATCACAAAAGGCGTGCAAGAATCGCAGACCTTCGCGAGCGATTCGATCAAAGGCCGGTGTCTTCACCACCAGATCCCCATTGGCACCGGTGTGGGCATAGCTCTGATCGTCCGAAATGCAAAACAGAATATTCGGACGCGACTCAGCAGACGCTCGCTTCGAAACGATCAGGCAGAGAGCTGCGATCACAGCGATGGCAAGCATCACACGTCGGGAAGGTTCGTCAATCGTCATTACCGATCTCAAGTCGTTAGAGGTGTTTCTTTGCACCAACGGTATCAAGGTCCACGTTCGCTCCGCGGCGGAGAAAAGAATCCGATCTGGCAAGTACCATTTTTGCATTCAGATCGCGGCCAAGGAGCGCACCGTGGTCACAATTGCGCATCATCCTACCCTCTCACCGAACCTCTATCATGAAGGAAGGAAAGCGAGTCGATCGACATCCCAGCGGTCGTCCAGAGAAAACGCGGTCTCGTTCGCTGATACCTTTTGACCATGGACCGCGACACAGGGCGCACTCAGTGAACCGCACAGACGCTCGAACTCCAAAAGGAGATGCGGCTTGGCAATCCCCACTTGTTTGCGGCATCGGTTCGCTGCCCCCCGACTTGGCGGAACCGAGACCGATCGCGAAACGCCACAAAGGAGACTTGTTCCGAAGAAACGTCTGGCGTCAGCACGTGCCCGTCTAGGGAATTCCACGAACGATGGAAGGCCCAATGACCCGTGTCAAACCCACCGGCAACTTTTGCCAGATCTTGATCAGGCGTTGATTCCCTTCAGAATCGGGACGCATCGCATCCACCGATCCCTCACGCACGTAGTACTGCCAGGTGGCGGGGTTTGGTAC
Organism: Rubripirellula sp.; assembly: GCA_051010815.1. Taxonomy (GTDB): domain Bacteria; phylum Planctomycetota; class Planctomycetia; order Pirellulales; family Pirellulaceae; genus Rubripirellula. The sequence goes on along the minus strand of JBPCVD010000084.1, from coordinate 2,041 downwards.
CGCTCCCCACTGCGCCTTGAACTTGTACGTCCCACTCCCTTCGCTACTTCGCCCGAAATCAAACGTCGTGCTTCCTCGCTCAATGGCACGTCGCAGAAGCTGCCGGTACATGAACATGTTCGCAGCCGTGTGGTTCCAGTCACGGAGACAACTCGCGCTTGGAACTTCCGTTTTCCCGCCTGAGTGCACGAGCAAAGCTGCCGCAATCGGCTGGCCTGAATTTTGAAGCACACAAAACTCTGCTTGCCCCGCGAACTGCTCGACAATCGAACCGAAGAGGCCTCGTGAGAATACCGGTGTTCCCAGATCCCGCATGTTGATCGAAAAGACCTCGTGGAACTGACTCAGCAATTCTTTCTCACCCCAACACACTTCGTGTCCATGCGTTCCAGACTTCTTCACTTGGCTGCGCAGTTTTGATTTGAACGACTTGTTCAGGGCCTCATCCGTCGCTGGGAGGGCAAGCCTCATGTGAACCTTGTCCGTCCTCTCAAAATTGAAACGTGGGTGATCCACGGACTGCTCGTGCCGAAGTTCCAGATAGCGAACCTTGAGTTCATCTGCCAGATCGCAAGCTCGATCAACCAGGCGGCTTGCCGCATCCGCATCCCTCGCCCAAACGCCACCCGTATTCACGTAGGGAAGCGACACCAAAAACTTACCGAAGATCGGACCTTTGACGAACACGAGAGGAAGATAGCCGACAACCTCGCCTTCCTCTTTGGCAGTGATCAGGTACGACGAATGCTTCAAACCCTCACAAATCGATTTCACCCAAGCGTCATGATGGGCAGCAAGCCTGGGACTGGCTGATTGATCGTCCGACCAAGCAGCCTCTTTCATCGACTGATCGGGCGTAACTTCGGTCGTAATCGATGACAATCGAGAGTTCCTTCGTCGCGAATCCGCTCTGGCGGAGGAGGCTTGCTGTCCGCCGCATTCCTGCCGTCCTCGGGCATAGCCTAGTCCAATTATTCACGGCGTGAACGGGGCTGAAGCGTCTCCTTCGCCAAACCCTCGAACGTGCTCCCTGGCATTCGGAAAAAGGGGTATCACCCAACGAATTTTCATCTTCGTCATCACGCGGCGAACGTGAACCCAACATTGCCCAGCATCGCCGCTGGGCTTGATTGTGTCGTTCCCCGCAAACGGATCGTTGCTGGGCGTTAACGACAGCCATCGGCCGAACGGGACCTCATCGCTTCTCTTAGACGCACTTAGCCGCTCCTTTCGCCTCCGCTCGTCGCGGGCGTTTTTTCGGCATCAGATCGATGATCTGGTCGGCAACTTCTTCAGTCGCTTTGTAAGAGACATCAATGCATTCCCATTGTCGCGCTTCCATCGTTTCTCGAATCTCCCGCAACTCAGACCGTATGTCGCTCAATTCTGCATAGCGTGCGACGGGCCGATCACTCAAATGATCCAAACGCGTCTGACGGATCGATTCCAAATGCGCGGCGCTCATGGTCAAACCAACAACACGGCGATGGGGCAATCGCTTGAGCTCTTGAGGAAGTGGAATCTGCGGAATCAATGGAACGTTTGCCGCACGAAACCCACGCGACGCAAGGTAGAAGCACGTCACGCTCTTGCTCGTTCTCGAAGCTCCCACCAGTACGATGTCGGCCTGTCGCAAGTCTCGCATCCGCTGCCCATCGTCATGCGCAAGCGTGAAGTCAACCGCATCGATGCGTTCCAACTGCTCGCGATGCAATTCATACATCAAGCCTGCACGCCCTCGAGGTTCCGCACCGAAGTGATCCCCAAGAAGTGCGATCGCGGGGCCAAGCACATCAACACACGGCACGCCCATCGCCCTCGTCTCTTCGTCAAAAGCTTTTCGCACAGCAGGATCGACGATCGAATGACAAACGAGGGCATCGCATTCAGCCGCCTCCCTCGCGATGGCACGTGCGCGCGCCGCCGAACGCACCTCCACCTGCTCAACCAATCCAGCGGAGAGATCGGGGAATTGCGCCAGGGCTGACATCAGCACGCGTTTCGCGGTCAACCCGGTCCCACCAGAGACAACGAATACCGG
>JBPCVD010000083.1:0-7969 GCA_051010815.1 Rubripirellula sp. | reverse complement strand
CGTTTGTTCCGGCAACCACGCCATGGTGATCATGCCGACGGGCATGGGTAAGTCGCTGTGCTACCAGATTCCCGCGTTGACGCTACGTGCGGGCCATGAAGAGTTAGTGTTGGTTCTTTCACCATTGATCGCATTGATGCAGGATCAAGTCGATTCTCTACTGGCTCGGGGCATCGACGCTGCGTTCATCAACTCGTCCCTCGATCGCGCGACGCGAACCGCTCGCTATGCCGAAGTAGCGGAAGGACGCTATCGGCTGGTCTACGTGACTCCAGAGCGTTTTCGCAAGGACGAATTCAAAGACGTGCTACGGAAACGTAACGTCGCTTTGTTAGCGGTGGACGAGGCCCATTGTGTCAGCCAGTGGGGGCACGATTTCCGTCCCGACTACTCACGATTGGCGGAGATACGGGAATGGCTTGGGAACCCGACGACCATCGCTCTGACCGCAACTGCAACGTCCGAGTGTCGTGCCGACATTTACCGACAGCTTGGGATTCCGCGAAGCGAAATTAAACTCTTCCACGAAGGGATTGACCGTCCCAATTTGAAGCTCGATGTGCGTGAAGTTTGGGATGAAGATGACAAAATCAAAGCGATCGAAGAGACTCTGAAGGAGGAGTCGTATCGCAGTGGAAGCGTCATCGTCTACTTCTCATTGATCAAGACGCTCGAGCGATTCAGTGATGCATTGTTGACGCGAGGGATCGATCACGTGAACTATCACGGCGACCTGCCACGCGACAAACGTCGACGCGTGCAGAATTCGTTCATGCGTGGAGATGCCGATGTCGTCCTTGCGACTCCCGCATTCGGAATGGGGGTCGACAAAGAAGACATTCGGATCGTAATCCATGCGGAGACGCCGGGATCGATCGAATCCTATTACCAGGAGATCGGTCGCGCCGGTCGAGACAACTTGCCGAGTCTTTGCCGTTGGCTATACGATCAGAATGACCTGATGACGCAAATGCAGTTCATCGAATGGTCCAACCCAGATGCCGACTTTTATTCTCGTTTGATCACGTTGATGACGGAGCATGGCGAGGAGTGTCGCGCCTTCGGATTGGAATGGATGAACAATCGGCTGCAGCGTGTCAGTAAACACGACCACCGCCTCTCTACAGCGATTGCGATGTTGGATCGCCAGGGAGTCCTGGCGGGCCCGCGACCGCCCGAGTGTTTCGATGTGATCGATTCGATCCCATCGCAATTCCTCGACGACGAATTTCTGACTGAAAAGAAACGCCGCGATCAGCAGCGTTTGTATGGAATGGTCGAATTGGCCGCCGAAACAGGCGATCGGAAAGCTTTTCTGAATCGCTACTTTCTGGGAGGCGAGTGAACGGTCACTCGTATTTCCATTTCATGATCCAGGGATCGTCCATGTCCCGCTGCATCGCCTTGAGCTTTGCTTTGTAGGTTTCCAGGACGTCGGCGTGACCCTCGCTCTCGGCAAGGTTCGTGGTCTCGTCCGGATCCGCCGAGATGTCGAACAACTCGAACTCCGGACGTTGAACATAGTCACCAACCGTTGTGTTCCCGTAAGGCGCGTCGGGGCCCTTAGCCCATTGAGCTTGCCAACTGCTGGCAGCCCATAGATCGGAAGCAAAGGGATAAGGAAGTGGATGCGCGATGTTCCAGATCAGCTTGTACTTGTTGTCACGAACCACACGCATCGGATAGTACATCTGAATTTCGTGGAACGTGTGTGAAGCGAAAATCGTGTCGTGATGAGGCTCATCTGGATTTGCAAGGCAGTGCAGCCAAGACTTCCCGTGATAGGCACTGAACTTCTTGTTGCCATTGCGGTTTTCTTTCATAGCCTCATCACGCGATTCCCAGAACTTAGCGGCGTTGAGTGGATCTTTGGGGCCGCCGGTTTTCTCGTCCAGTCCGCCGCCAAAATCGAGAATCGTTGGCGTGATATCGATGTGGCTGACGAGCGCGTTCGATTCGACACCACGTTGCTGTTGGTAAGGATCGCGAACGACCATTGGCACTCGCAAGCCTCCCTCGTAGACAGTGGTCTTTCCACCCGCAAATGCCATCCCGTGATCACTCGTGAAGATGATCATCGTCTTGTCGTACAGGTCAGCCTCTTTCAAGATTTCGACCAATCGTGCGACACCCTGATCGATCCGCGCACAGGATTGGTAGTACTGCGCCAGTTCCTCACGCGTTTCGGGCGTGTCCGGCAGAAATGGAGGAATGGAAACTTTGGCTGGATCGAAGAAGACCTCATCGACACCTTCGTGAGATCCGTCATTCGGTTTGTTGCCAAACAGGTCGGCTTTCAACTTCAGCTTTGACTGCTTGTCGGTGCCTCCGCCACGGTGCGGATCGGAAGTGGCGAAGTACAAAAAGAAGGGTCGGTCATCTTCGGCATTGGTTAGGAATTCTCGGCTCGCGTTCGCCATCTGAACTGCGTTACGTCCATTACCCTTCAGGTAGGTTTCGTAGTGATAGACCGATTCGGGAGCGACGTGGTATTTTCCAATTTGAGCTGTGCGATAACCGGCGCGCGACATGACTCGTGGCAGAGCAAGGCTCACGACATCATGAAACGAGGCGAACTTGTGATAGTGGTGTTGATGACCAAATTGACCGTTGCGGTGGTTGTGAAGTCCGCTCATCACGACGCTGCGACTGGCACTGCAGGAAGCCGTGGTTGCGAAGGCGTTGCGAAACAACAAGCCGTCGCGAGCGACCGCATCGATCGCGGGCGTGACAGCGATGGGATCTCCGTAACAACCGAGCGTGGGGCTTTCGTCGTCGGTGATGATGAACAGAACATTCCGCTCGGCTGCCGTCACGGAGCAGCAAGCGAACAGGATCATCAGAAGTGAGGCGGGGGCAGCAAAAAGGGGGGGATAGCGTCGCATCAGCACAATGGGTTCGAGGTGTTAGACTATTGATTGGGGTTCAATCGAGCGGAGAAGCATGGCATCGCGAGATTGCCGGCCGACCGGAGCAGATAGTTTACTGAGAATGACGAATTGATGCAGACAAAGCGTCCAACTCCGGTCGAATCGTGTTGCCCTCGTCGCCCATGGGTGGTGATTTCAGATTGGTGGGCTCGGTCCTGCGCCAATGTGCTGCTGGCAGTGGTCTGCGGTTGTGTGCTCGTCAGCAATCGCCCGACGGAGGCGGCCGATCGTACGACGCTCTTCTTTCCGTTGTCGTATGAAGCGACCTCTACCGACCTGCCGCCTTCGGCTCTGCTTCCCGACGCGGCGTATGGCGATGCGGCTTCGGAAGGATGGAAGGCTTATTTGCGACTGTGGCAGGCGCATGGTGCGGACCCCGCGAACGCATCGATTCGTCGGTTCCTTGGATTGCCGCTCCAGCGAGCCTTCGAAGCAAACGCGCGACGTGGCAAGACAGCACCTTCATGGCTGCGGTGGCGAGCCGGTACTTTTGCGCAAGTCGACACTCCCCATTTTGTGATCTACAGCCGCGCCGACGAGAAGTCGAGCAAGCTGGTGGCTGAAGACCTTGAGCGTTGCTACTGGGCTTGGACGCAAATGTTCTTTCCGCTGTGGGAAGCAAACGCCCAAGTGAGCGGGGCCTTTCGGGATCTGAAAGATGATCTCTCGGTGTCTGAGTACTTGAAGAGCCGTTCCCAACGCATCACCGTGCGGCGCAAGTTGCGGGTCGTGCTTTTCCGAGACGCCGAGGAGTACCAGAGCACACTGGGCGCGGAAACACCTGGCATCGAGCGTTCGACGGGCTTCTACAACGATCAACGGCAAACGACATTTTTGTATGCGGCTGAGGAAGACGACGCGGCCACTCGACGGCATGAAATGGTTCACCAACTCTTTCGCGAAGCGACTCGTTCAGGTCTTGGGCGTCAAATGCCGGGCGAGGAATCGGGGTTTTGGTTGGTGGAAGGGATCGCAGGCTATTTTGAGTCGCTCTCTTTAGGGTCATCGGTGGCGACCGTCGGGGGTTGGGATGCGCCACGTTTGCAATTCGCTCGCTATCGAGTTCTGGTGGGTGGCGACATGATGCCGATGCGAGAGCTGCAAGAGGATGGGCGAATGGCAGCGCAACGGCGTTCGGACCTCGCACGCTGGTACGCGCATTCGATTTTGCGAACGCATCAACTGATGGATGCTGGCGCGATCGATGATCGCAAGTCGGTTTACACACAACTAGCCAAACTCTATCGAGTGAAAGCCGACGATTTAGAGTCGGTTTCTGCGGTGGAGACCAGCGTGTTGGACCAGGGTGTTCGATCGTTCCTGGCGATTGACGATCAGCACTTGCAGGCGAATCGAGTGAATCATCCGCTGAGTCAGCTCTGTCTGGCTGGCTGTGAGGTGACCGAACAAGGCATCTCGCTTCTCCCGGCGTCACCTCAGTTGCGTTGGCTCGATCTGGCTCGCTTGCCCGTGGGTAACACCGAGATTCAACGTTTGGCGCCGAATTCTGCCGCGCTGGAGCAATTGACATTGGAGGTCACGCGGATCGATCAGGGTTTGATCCCTTGGTTACAGAAGGCAACGAATCTGCGCGAGGTCGATTTGAGTTGGACAAAGTCGGACGACGCTGTCATCGAGGCATTGAACGGCGCGGCGGACTTGTCGACACTTTGGATGACTGGCTCCAAGTTAACCGATCGCTCGATCGATTCCATTTCCCGGATGCAACGGTTGGAAAGTGTTGATCTGCAGCGAACGGAAGTCACCGAGGCGGGAATTGGACGCTTAAGAACGGCCCGTCCCCAACTACAAATCAATCCATTGGAGCTGCGAGCACCGTGACAGTCGGCGACGTCAGTCCGTATCCCGAGTTCTTTCGGTTGCGTCAACAATTTGAGTCTCACGCAGTGGAAGACATTGCGTCCGCCGTCGAATCGACGCTGACAAGTGTCTTGGGCGCGACCGACATTCGTTCAGGACAAACCGTTGCGATCGCGGTCGGCAGCCGAGGCATCGCAAATCTCCAGCACATTGTGTCTGCGGTTGTGAAGTACGTTCAGTCGTTGCACGCGGTACCCATTGTCGTGCCCGCCATGGGAAGCCATGGCGGGGCAACTGCCGAGGGGCAAGCCGCTGTTTTGGCGTCCTACGGTGTGACGTCAGCCGGCGTAGGCTGTCCCATCAAATCATCAATGGACACGGTGCTGGTCGGGACCACGGCCGACGGCGTGGACGTTCACTTTGATCGGACAGCGAGTGAGGCGGATCACATCATCGTCGTCAATCGAGTTAAACCGCACACACGACTGAGTGGTCAGTATGAGAGCGGCATCCTCAAAATGATGATGATTGGATTGGGCAAGCATCAGGGTGCCTATTTGTACCACCAAATGTTCCCAAGCTATGGGTATCGTCTCGATGCACTAGCGCCAGACATTGTCTCGATGATTCTCGAGTCCATGCCAGTCACGGCGGGGCTGGCGATCGTAGAGGACGCGTTCGAAAACACGTCACTCATTGAAGCGATCGCGGCGAGAGATATTTTGGATCGAGAACCGCAGTTACTTGAGCTTGCCCGTGAGCGGTTGCCCGGTTTGCCGTTTCAGGAGGCTGATCTGTTAATCGTCGACCGGATCGGAAAGGAAATAAGCGGTACGGGAATGGACACCAATGTCATTGGACGAAAAACGAATGACAAGTGTGCTGCTCCGGAAGAGTGGCCGAAAATGCGACAGATCTACGTTCGCTCCTTGACCGAAAAGACATCTGGAAACGCGTGTGGGATTGGCGTTGCCGAGTACTGCCATCAACGTGTCGTCGATGCGATGGATCCCGAAGTGACGAGGATCAACTGCATCACCAGTGCACACGTCACCGCAGGCGCGGTACCGGTCACGTTTGCCTCGGATAAAGAGGTGCTCGATGCCGTGATTTCTCAGACGCGTGTGGATCGTCGAACCGATTTGAATTGGATTTGGATTCGCGACACACTGCAGATCAGCGAGGTTGCCTGCAGTCGTAGCTATTGGGAGCGGGCCCGTGAACGAGCCGACCTGGAGCCGTTGGACGAACCCCGATCACTTTCGTTCGACGTCCATGGAAACCTGATCGATCTGTAGGATTCGCGCGATCCAGCATTCGAATTATGTTTTCTGAGCTGTCGCGCGTTGGAGCGACGGATCTTGATCGCACGGAATCGATACGAGCACTGTCGGGACAATGACTCATGGACTCACTCTTTCCATCGGAAACCCTCGCACGTATGGAGAGCAGCGGCATCATCGCGGTGTTGGTGGTGGATGAGCCCGCCGCGGTAGTGCCACTTGCGCGTGCGTTGATTGCATGTGGCATCGACGTGATGGAGCTAACACTTCGCACGCCGAAGGCTTTGGAATCGCTGCGGTTGGTACGCGAACAAGTTCCCGAGATGTTGGCCGGCGTCGGCACGATTTTGAATTCCAAACAAGTCGATGAGGCGGTCGCCGCAGGGGCTGCCTTTGGTGTGGCGCCCGGTCTGAATGAGTCGGTCGTCAGGCGAGCACAGGAACAGGGCCTTCCCTTCGCACCGGGAATTGTGACGCCCACGGAGATCGAACGGGCAATCGAGTTGGGTTGCCGGGAACTAAAGTTCTTTCCAGCAGAACCGAGCGGCGGTATCAAATACTTGCGGAGTATGTACGCCCCCTACGCGCATTTGGGACTGCAGTTCCTACCGCTGGGCGGTTTGACTGCGAACAACATGGCAAGCTACTTGTACGATGCTGCTGTTCCCGCGATCGGCGGATCATGGATCGCTCCTCGCAAGCTGATTCAATCAGAAGACTGGTCAGCAGTGATCGACAATGCAACTGAGGCACGACGCGTTATCAAGGACATGCGAGCAAAATGACATCTATCGTCACCTTTGGTGAAATCATGGGGCGGATGACTCCACCGGGTTATCTGCGATTGAAACAGAGTTTGCCCGGAACGCTTGAAGTGACGTTCGCGGGCGCCGAGGCCAATGTGGCCGCGTCGCTCGCGATGTTTGGCGCGGACGCCAAATTTGTCACTGCGCTTCCGAACAACGATTTGGCCGATGCCTGCATCTCCACATTGCAGGCCACAGGAGTTGCTTCGCATATCGTTCGCACCGATTACGGCCGACTGGGGCTCTATTTTGTTGAGAAGGGAGCCAATCAGCGTCCCAGTCGCGTGACGTATGATCGCGAACACTCCGCCATTAGCCTGACTGAGGCAACCGTTTACGACTGGCAAGAAATCTTTGCGGGTGCAAGTTGGTTTCATGTCACAGGAATCACGCCGGCTGTTTCTCGCTATGCTGCGGACGCGACGATTGCTGCCGTCCGTGCGGCAAAGGAGTTTGGATTGACGGTGTCCTGTGACTTGAACTTCCGCGGCAAGCTATGGCGTTGGGATGGCGAGACACCGACTCGTGAACTAGCGCAGCGGACAATGACGCAGGTCTTGCCAAGCGTGGATGTGTTGATCGCGAACGAGGAAGACTGCGGGGATGTTCTGGGGATCCGTGATGCGGCAACGAACGTGCACGCCGGCCAACTGGATGTCGATCGTTATCCCGACGTTGCCAGACAAGTGGTGTCGCAGTTTCCAAACATTGGCGTCGTGGCGACAACGCTGAGGCAGAGTCTGTCGGCCTCCCATAACAATTGGGGCGCAATGCTCTATGCCACACAAGGAGATACGGCGGTGTTTTCGCCGCGGGATGCCGACGGCTATCAGCCTTATGAAATTCGAAACATTGTTGATCGCGTCGGCGGTGGCGACGCTTTTGCGGCCGGTTTGATCTATGGGTTAACCTGCCCCGACTACATTTCACTCGAGGAATCGCTTGATTTCGCGGTGGCCGCTTCCTGTTTAGCCCATTCCATCGAGGGTGACTTCAATTTTTCGGATCGTGCCGAGGTGGATGCGCTTGCGAAGGGGTCAAGCTCAGGACGTGTGGTCCGGTAGCCACGCTTAACCGCATTCCGACCGTCGTCCCGATGATCTGGATCGACGTCGGTTCGCTCGCTGCC
>JBPCVD010000082.1:0-3443 GCA_051010815.1 Rubripirellula sp. | reverse complement strand
TGGATGATCCGTCCGACCCTGCTTTCCACGATGACGGTTTCACCGTTGCTGAGCCGATCGAACGCGTGCACATCAACTCTCTTGCCCTCGTTTCCATTCATCGTCGCACTGTCGTATTCCCAGACGACTTCTTTCCCCAGCGTGATCTCCTGCGTTTTCGTCCAGGAGTCATGAAACAGAATGTTTCCGTTGGGCAGCAGGTGGACATCGTGGTGACCCGCATGCCCTTTCTGTGGCCCGGCGGTATCATGTTTCCAAAGCACGTTGCCGTCGGATTCACAAATTGCGAGAACGTTTTTCCCATAAGATGCGCCGACGAGAACCAAACGGTCTTCTGCGTCTGCGGAGAGAGCAGCGCCGGCGACCATGCACGCGACAAGAATGGCGGAGGCAAGAGTTTTCATGGAACAGAGACTTTTGGGTAACGATGGATAGGGATGTTTGATCGACGCATGTTCGGCGATTCTAAATACCGCTCAGCTTCCGTTTGGATACTTGAAGGTGAGGTTTTCGATAATGCCGGAGAATGGGTTCGGCGTATTGTAGTCTCCAACCGGTTGGATCAGATCAGCGCCAATTTGAATGGAGTCGCCGGGCTCGCGCTGGATGATGCCTGCTTGTTCCTTCCCGGCGAGCTTGCCGTTCACTTTAAGAAACATCTCGCCTTTGGAATTCCAGTTTGCCTCGAATTGCGTGGAGCCCGTCACTGCGACCGAGGAACGAATCACAGTGCGTTTCTTGTTCACGCATGTGGCAAAGCACAGATGGCCTTCATCCAGATAGACGCTGTAGCCGGCTCGATTACCGCCGTGAGCGAAGACAACACCCGCGGGAGAACTGGGGAGAATATTTCCTTTGATCTGCAACGAACGGCCACCAGCGACTTTCGGCGCTCGAAATTCCGGCAGGTCGAGCCATGAGTTTCCGTCCAACTGCAGCGATGCAGTGTCACCCTCGACGCCATGGTTCACAAAACGAAGGAGTTGGTTGCTGGCGAGGATCGCGATCGTCGGTTCGGGTGCGGTGAGTGGAGCCTTTTTGTCGAACGCAAAACCAACGTTGTCAGCCCACGCTGAGATTTGGGCGGCCATCGTGGCAGCACGTTCCGATTGTTTAGAGAGAAGATTGGTGGTCTCGCTTTCATCCGCTTCGAGATCGAAGAGCTGTGCTTCGCTGCCGTCGGGATTGACCAGGAATTTCCAGCGACCGTCGCGCATCGCGAAGGTGGGGCTTTGGTGCTCCGGCTTGCCACCCTTGAGGATCGCGTGAGGATGGCCGTATTGCCAGTACACCGGTTTGGCACGAGGGGAGGCCTTGCCAAGGAGAACGTCGCCACGATCCAGACCGTCAAGGTTATCCTCGACCGGAACTCCGGCGAATCGACAGATGGTCGGCGAAAGATCAATCGCGCTCATCACACTTGTCGTGTCTTCGACGCCGGCCGGAATCGTCCCGGTCCAGCGAGCGATGAAGGGCATGCGAATGCCGCCTTCGAACAGTGACCATTTTCGCCCGCGATACGGACCAGTGAATCCAGCCGGTGGTCCCGTCTTGTACTTCCTTGGCCAATCGGTGGGGCCGTTGTCACTGGTGAAGAGAATCAGGGTTTCCTTTCCGAGATTCAATTCATCGATCGTCGCGACGACTCGCCCAATCTGTTTGTCCATCTCTTCGAGGACGGAGAAGAAATCGCGAACATAAGGATCGTCGGAAACGGACTTGAATTTGTCGGCGCTTCCTGGACGAGGCACGTGCGCGTCGTGGACGTCGTTTGGAAAAAGTCGGACGTAGAACGGGCCGTCGCGGTGGCGTCGAATGAAATCGATCGTGCGATCGGTCTGGATCTGCATCCTTTCCCAGCGCTCGCATGGTATGACATCTCCATGGCCGAGAGCCTTCGCTCGTTCAGCGCCCTTCCGATTGGAAATGATTCGATCGCCGAGACCTTCAAAGGAAACGAGCGATTCATCGAATCCGTAAGCCTGTGGCAGAGGTGCATCGTCGACATCACGACCGCCTCCCATGTGCCATTTGCCGAAATGGGCGGTTGCATAATCTGCAGCTTTCAACTTCTTCGCAGTCGTCGGAGCGGACGAGTCAAGGTAGTCAGCCATGCCCCGATTCGCGTTGCCAGCCCGAGAGTTCAGGAACGAATGGATTTTCCAGCGTCCCTGATATTGTCCGGTGGTGAGGGCAACTCGTGAGGCGGAGCAGATTGGCGAGTTGACGTAGAAATTGGTCAACTTGATGCCTTCCGCAGCGAGCTTGTCGATGTGCGGCGTCTTGATCAGCGGATTGCCAAAGCAACTCGGATCCGCGAATCCCATGTCATCGATGAAGATGACCAGGATGTTCGGTTTCTCGCTTGTTGGCTCTTGCGCAGACATCGATTCGTTGCCTGCCGATATCGCGATAAGCGAAAGGATGATCAATGCAAGTGGTTTCATATTGACACGAGCTGTAATTTTCTGGGTAGTGGACTTCGCTGGAAGTGTGGCTCCACAACGCAAATGGAACTTTTTCATTTGTCCCCCGCACTTCCGGTCAGACTGAGGGTAACGCGAGCCGTCGATTGGCCATCATCGAACGTGTACGGGCTGTAGTGCGGGTAACTGGATTGGGCTGGCTCGATACCCGCTGGCTGCGTTGAATATCCAGTCACTTGTTTCTCTTCAGACCACGGTTCGATCGTGATTCGCAGCGGGCAGTCTGTGACGCGGATCGATTTTGTGATCTCATCTCCGCTCGTTGATCGATCAAACCGAATCAGGGGCCAATGAGTCGCTTGCTCGCCTGGCATCTTCACCGGAATGCGGACCTCCATCCACTGCCAGTCGGCAGGCATGGTGTCGTGCACGACGAGCCGATTGTCGGGGACTGAATACTCAAGCCCTGCGAGCCCTTCGAGGTAAAGTAAGATTTTGCCAGCGTTGAAGTTCGAATACTGATCGCCGAACAGTTCACCGCTACGTTTGTAGGCTTCCGGTGCGACCGGCATGTTCCAGTCCGCACTGAAGTTGTAATGAGTCAGATGATTCAAAGTCAGCCGCCACGCCGGTTCGCCAAGCCGCTGGCGAAACATGCCGTCGAGCGTGAAATATGCGGTATCGGGTGTGTAGCCAAATGAGTTGTCTACATTCGTAGCGAATGTCTTCATGGCCTGACGGGACATGGCCAATGGAAAGAAGTCTCCGTCGCCGGAAAATCCCTTGTCTTTATCAAGGGCCCATGACCGGGTCATCTTCGATGCGTAGTCACGCGGGAAATGCTTCGAACGCATGTGCCAGAATCCGTTCGTCATGATCATCCCGTTCTTTGGTCCGCCGAAGAAATTCTTGTGACCGTTCACCTGCCACCGTTGATCGAACCACGTTCGGATTTGCTCCGCACCGAGCGGTACGAGCTGTTTCCAGTGTTCGACGTCCTCGACATGGCCTGTGAGC
>JBPCVD010000081.1:0-11109 GCA_051010815.1 Rubripirellula sp. | reverse complement strand
GTCGGCACCACCACCTCCACGCCGTTTCGCGTCAAGACATCAATCGTGGCTGTATTGATATCTGGATCCAACACACTTTGGGCGCATCCGGTCAGCAGGGCCACACGACCGCGCCGAGGCCCCTTTGCCGGATAGCTTCCTGACCAAGTCTGCTTTTTTGGCAATCGATCTGGCAACAAATCGAGCATCACGCGCAGCGACTTCGGAAGCATCCACGCCAACGGCTTGACCAACCGCCCGCTGAGGGCAGCCATCCGAAAGCGGCCGGGATAGGGAAGCGTCGTTCGCGTTAAGAGACGGCGAAACCTCTCACCAAGCGGTCGCTTTCGCTTCGTTTCTGCTTGCGCACGGAACGGGCTAATCAAGTCGCGGTAGGGAACTCCCGATGGGCAAGCCGGTTCGCAGGCCAAACAACCTAAACACGGATCAATGTGTGGAAGTGCCGTTTCCATTGGCAACGTCCCCTCCAAGACTTCCTTCATCAGCACGATGCGACCCCGCGGAGAGTCCGTCTCTTGCCCAAGAACTTTGTACGTGGGGCACGCCGCCAAGCAGAATCCGCAATGGACGCATGTGCTGACAGCCGAGGCCATCTCCTCCCCTAGTGGGCCATGTTCGTCAGTTTGAATGTCATGCAACATGAAACGGAATTCGCTCGTCAAAACCCAGGAAACTTGTCATGCGGATCCATTGCCAATTTTACGGCCGACGAGATTTCGGACTCTGCCCAATGGCCAATTCGCATCACGTCGGATTCACCTCGAACGACCAACCCCGCAGCCAAACTGGCTCGCAACACGGCGCCCAACTCATTCAGGCGTGATGACGAATCCAACAGGACCCATGCAACACCGCCCGCAACCGAGACATGCAAAGCGACATCGTCATGCTCCGCGTTCCATCGATCGAGTTCCGTTAGCAAACTTGGCGTGCAGGGAACCTTGGCAGCATACGGCCATTCCCGGCCGCCCCAGTTCAGTTCGCAAATTGACCGCCAAACGTCATCTGGTGAATCCAGTTCGGCGACGTCAGCACCCCATGTGCGTTTGACTTCATTCGAAAGCGTTAGATTCACTGCCTCAGGCCCAGACAATCGAATCAGAACCGACTGTTGTTCGGGGAGGTAATCGATGGCGTCAAGCTCCCAACGCGAAGCTGCCGCCAGTGACATTCTTTCAATCGCTTCAGCGATGCTACGGCATTGAATCGTCAAACTGGTCTGCTGTGCCGCGCGCGGAAACACCTTGAACGTCATCTCCGTCATCACACCATATCGCCCGAGGCTCCCCACAAGGAACTTGGGGATGTCGAAACCGGCAGCGTTCTTCACAACCTTGCCACCGGCGTTGATCACTTCTCCGTCTCCGCTGACGAACCGAATACCGAGAAGAAAGTCACGCAATCCACCGAAACGAAATCGGCCCGGCCCCGACAATCCGGATGCAACCGTTCCGCCGAGCGTTGCTCCGGCGTCAACCAACATCGGATCGAAGGGCAGGTACTGATGTTGCTCGCCCAAGACGCGATTGAGCTCATCAACTCGCGTTCCGGCCAATGCCGTGAACGTGAACTCGGAGGGTTCATATTCCAAAATCCCGCTCATCCCCCGAAGCGAAATCAAGGACGTCTGTTGGCAGCGACTGAGCCCTGTTTTGGTCTGGTTTCCAATTGGCAAGACACTTGTCTGCCCCGCCATCGCGGCCTGCAATTCGGCCAAGTCATTCGGCACGGCAATGGAATCATTCACGACTGATCACTCCCGCTTTCTCAAGGGGGTGCAAGCCGTGCGAGGCAAGGGCTGGTGCCTCTTTGCCCGGAAACATCTTGCCCGGATTCGCAATCAGCTTGGGATCAAACGCACGACGCAATCGATCCATCATGGCCATCGTTGGTTCATCAAACATCTCTGGAAGGAAGTCTCGCTTCTCCATCCCCACACCATGTTCGCCAGTGATCGAGCCGCCCATTTCAATGCAGAGCCGCAGGAGTTGAGCTGCCAATGCCTCGGCACGTTCAAGCGCCCCGTCGACATTGCCGTCAAACATGATCAACGGATGCAGATTGCCATCCCCCGCATGAAAGACATTTGCAACACGTATTCCCGACTCTCGCGACATCTGTTCAATCCGTACGAGCGCTTCGCCGAGCCGTTTTCTTGGCACGACACCGTCTTGAACTAAGAAATCGGGACTCAGCCGACCCACGGCAGAAAAAGCAGACTTTCGCCCCCGCCAAATGGAGAGCCGATCGGCCTCGTCAATCGCCACACGCTGGGCGAAGGGACCTGTCTTCGCCAAGACCCGTTCCAGCTGTTCACGCTCACACTCGATCTTCTCACGCGGCCCCTCCAATTCAACGATCAGGACTGCCGCAGCACCGGGAGGATAACCACACGCAACGGCAGCCTCAGCAGCTTCGATCGCCAACGCATCCATGATCTCCAGAGCACCTGGAAGCAATCCAGAGTCAATCACCGCAGAAACCGCATCCCCTGCCGCTTGCAGTGATTCGTATCCAACGAGCACCGTGTGAAACATTTCCGGTTTGGGCAACAGACGGAGCGTGATTTCCAAAGCCACGCCAAACAGTCCCTCGCTGCCACAGAAGAGCCCCGTCCAATCCGGTCCCAGTGTTTCGACGCTGCGACCACCGAACGTGGTCACTTCTCCGGTCGCCAGAACCACTTTGCAACCGATGACATGATTCGATGTCATCCCATACTTCAAGCAGTGTGCCCCGCCGGAATTGAACGCCACGTTGCCACCGATCGTGCAGATGCTTTGGCTGGAAGGATCGGGGGCGTAATACAATCCGTGGGGTGACGCCGCGTCGCTGACGTGTTGATTCACCACGCCAGGCTCGACGACCGCGACACGTTCTTGCGGATCAAGATCAAGGATTCGATTCAAGCGATTCAGCGCAATCACGATCCCGTCAGCGACGGGCAAGGAGCCGCCCGACAGACTTGTGCCGCTTCCGCGAGCCACAAACGGGACGGCGTGATCATGACACCAACGGACGATGGCAATCACCTCATCCGCAGTTTCAGGAATGACGACCGCCAGCGGCTTCGCTCGAAACGCGGTCAAACCATCCGACTCAAATGCCGCTTGCGTCGCAGCATCACGAACGAAACGTTCTGCCGGAACAATCGCTGCCAGCCCATCCAGAGAATCCAAGGCGCTACCACATGATTCGAAGGTTCAACAGCACTTGGTCACGTGCGTTTCAAGCGACCGCATACCGCACTAATGTTCTCCTCGACACGTCGGCTCCGTCTACGACTTCAGACAATCTTGCAACGCCGAAAGAAGCGTTCCGATATTTCGTCGCGTCGCACCGTGTCCCATCAATCCAATCCGCCACGCTTTACCCGCAAAGACGCCCAGACCACCACCGATTTCGATGTCATATTCATTGAGCAGTCGTCCGCGGATCGCGGCCTCGTCGATGCCTTCGGGCACCGAAACGCAATTTAGCGTGCATAGCGATTGCTCAGGAATGTAACTCAAACCCAGATTCTCTAATCCGGCCCGCAACAAAAGGTGCATCTCGCGATGCCGCTCGATCCGAGCGTCGAGACCCTCCTCCAGGACGATCGCTAACGCCTCACGAAGGGCATAAACCATGTTGATCGGAGCCGTGTGATGGTAGGCACGACCGCCACCACCGGTGTAGTAGTTTTTCAGCATCGACACGTCGAGGTACCAACTCTGCACCTTGGACTTGCGCGCTTCCATTTTTTCGATCGCCCGCGGAGAGAAGGAGACCGGCGAAAGACCGGGCGGACAAGACAGACACTTCTGCGTCCCGGAATAGATGGCATCGATGCCCCATTCGTCCACTTTGACATCATGCCCGCCCAGCGACGTCACCGCGTCGACGGCAAGCAACATCCCAGCATCGTGCACTAGCTTACCGATCCCGCTCAGATCCTGGTGAGCCCCCGTCGATGTTTCCGCGTGCACAATTCCAAGCAATTTCGCTGCGGGGTGCTGCGCGACAACCTCGGAGATCGCCTCCTGCGAGAAGGATTCGCCCCACGGAATTTCCAAGGTATGAACCGTCGCGCCCGCGCGTTCCATGTTGTCCTTCATCCGCCCGCCGAATACGCCATTGATGCAAACAATGACTTCGTCACCCGGTTCAACCAGATTCACGACGATCGTTTCCATTCCCGCCATGCCCGTTCCCGACACTGGGAAGGTCAGGGCATTCTCCGTGCGAAAGACCTCGCGGAGCATCTGACAAGTCTCATCCATGTAACCGATGTACTGAGGATCGAGATGGCCGAGGGTCGACGCACTGATGGCACGCAAAATTCTCTGGGGAACCGTACTTGGGCCGGGTCCCATCAGCAATCGTTCACGTGGGTTCAAGGGTGCAACTGTCGTCATGAATACGTTGTCTCTGCGGTCGAGATTTCTATGAATGGCTTGGCCGACCACATGATTGCGATCAACCGGCGAGGCACATTCCCAGTACGCCCGCCACAAGAATGTAATACAGAAAGACGAAGACTGTTATCCGTATCACATCGCCTTCTCTTCCCACCAACCCTACCACGGCGCAAGCTGCGACGACGTTATGGACACAAATCATGTTTCCTGCCGCACCGCCGACCGCCTGCAAAGCGACGACCCAGGATGGATCGGCGCCGATCCGCTCTGCCACACCAAACTGGAACAGGGAGAATGTCATGTTGCTGATTGTATTGCTGCCCGCGACAAACGCCCCCAAGCCACCAATCAACGGTGAAAACGCAGGCCAGGCTGCCCCGGCAATCGAAGCGACGCCCTCCGCCAACACGGTTGGCATCTTCTCAAGCCCCGCTCCCCCTTGCTCGCTATTGAGAAAGACTTGCACCATTGGAACGGCAAACAACAGCGCCACCGAAGCGGAAAGTAACATGCGGCCCGACCTTCGCACCGCCCGACTGACCTCCGCGCGGCTCATGCGGTGCAAGACCACAGTCACGAGGCAGGCCAGCAGAAAAACGCTGCCGGGAAGATAGAGCGGCTGAACTGGCTTGATCGTCACCGGCGTCCCGAACAGATGCTCGGTTGCGGCCGGGTTCATCGGCAATGCCACCGACTTGAGGGCCGTCCCCAGATTCAACTCAGGCAGTCGGGTCGCCACCAGCAAGACAGCGATCACTAAATAGGGCAACCAAGCTTTCCACAACGGCAAACTTGTTTTCGATTCACCCAACTGAATGTCGATCGCTCCATTCCACGACTCATCCCAATCACTTCTGTTGGGAAAATCCCAGTGAGCTTCCTTGGGCAGCAAGAACCCTCGCTTGGCGGCGGGCACAACGATCGCCAAACCGATCAGCGACCCAAGTAGCGATGGAAACTCAGGCCCCAGCAGCTTGGCGATGATGACGTAGGGCACGGTCATCGACAGCGACGCAAAGATCGCAAACTTCCAAATTTGCAGACCGCCACGGAAACTTCGCTCGCGTCCAAAGAATCGAGTCATGATCGCCACCACCAACAGCGGAATCATGGTGCCGGCAATCGCATGCAGAACTGCGACTTTGAATCCAATGATGGGCAACAGCTCCGTCCAGTCGGCCAATCCTAAGCTCGAGGCGTACTCGACGACCTCTGGCTTGCCATCAAGTCCACCTTTGACGCCAACCAGAATTGGAGTTCCGACGGCGCCAAACGAAACCGGCGTGCACTGAATCAGCATGCCAGAAATCACAGCCGACTTCGCCGGAAATCCGAGCGCGACCAACAACGGTACGCAGACGGCTGCCGGGGTACCAAATCCAGCAGAACCTTCAATGAATGATCCGAACAGCCAGGCAACAATGATCACTTGCACACGGCGATCGGGAGTGATGTTCGTGAAGCCTTGCCGAATCACGGACAATCCTCCGCTTTCGCTCAGCATATTCAGCAACAGAATTGCACCGAAGATGATGTACAGCAGCGTGCACGTGATCACGAGGCCGTTCAATGACGCCGCAAAGACCTGCTTGACACTCAACCGCCAAAACAAAAGCGCCACAGCAACAGCCGTCACGTAGGCGAGCGGCATCGCTCGAGCCGCCGGCCACCGCAAGGCAACGAGAAAAATCGCGACCACAATGATCGGCGAAAGCGAAAGCAGCGGTGCGAACGTTTCAAGCATAGATCTTTGGATTCACGAGATTCGGCGGACGTTCACCGCGACAGGCCGCGAGGCAATTTTCGGCGGCCATGTTTCCCATTTTTGTTCGCGTGCCAATCGTTCCGCTACCAAGATGCGGTGCCAGCACGGCATTTTCCAATGTGTAAAGCTCGGGCTCTAAGATCGGTTCCTGTTCATAAACGTCCAGACCAGCACTCGCAATCGTGCCTGACTTCAACGCTTGCACCAACGCCTTTTCGTCGATGACCGGTCCGCGCGCCGTGTTCACGATACAAGCGGTCGACTTCATCAGGGAAAACTCTCGAGCCCCAATCAAATGTTCTGTTTCTGAGTTCAGTGCAACGTGCAGGGAAAGAAAGTCGGCCTCCTGCAAGACATCTTCGAAATCACCGTGCCGAATCCCCAGCCGTTCTTCCTCTTCCACTTTTAAACGAGTGCGATTCCAGTAAACGACGTCCATTCCGAACCCTTGGGCACGTGGGACCATGGCGCGTCCTATACGTCCAAGCCCGATCAGCCCCAAAGTTGCCCCGGTAATATCCGCGCCCAGGAACTGCAGCGGTCCCCATCCGTCCCAAGCCTTGGTTCGGACAAAACGATCACCTTCGGCGACGCGTCTGGCCGCGTCCATCAACAGAGCGAATGCCATGTCCGCTGTCGTATCGGTCAAGACGCCAGGTGTATTTGTGACCGGAACACCTCGACGGGTCGCCGCTTCGACATCCACGTTGTTAAAGCCCACAGCAAAGTTGGCGACCACCTTTAAACTCGGGTTGGCCGCCAAGATCTCGTCGTCGATCTCATCCGTCAGCAGACACAGCAAACCATCCTTGCCCTTGATCCCGCTGATGATTTCTTCCTTCGTCAAATACCGATCCTCACGATTCATCGTCAATTCGGAGTTTGCCTGGAGGATTTCCATCGTCTCGGGTGGCAACTCCCGTGTCAGGAAGATCTTGGGTTTTTCAGGCATCGAATGGATTGGCGTGGGTCGCGTCGCGATATGATTGGCTGAAGACTTGTTCCGCACGGCACCGTGCGACGACAAGTTTATTAGCTTTCCACCCGCCAATGTTTTCGATCAGAGACCGCAACAGGCAATTCATCCAATTTGGACCCCTGCACACAGCTTTCTGGTCGCCTTCGATTCCGTCGCCTTCGATTCCGTCGCCATTGATGCCGATCGCCTTCGATTCCGTGTCAACGTTGCGACGTTCCCCCTGCCTGCCGATCCCACATGGCGTCAACGCTTCGTCTCTTGTCGTTCTGTTTCCTGGTGATCCTACTGACACCCGTCGTCAAGGCGGACGAATCAGTCCCCCAACCGATCTCGATCGAACCAGGCATGCTTCATTTGCGAAACGCGGATGAGATCGAATGGTCGACATTCTCGCAAGCAACCGAGGGACGGGGACTGCGGATACGGTTCGACACCGTTTCGAATTCGGAACCCTGGACGCTTTCGCTTCGCCAGATCGATGTCAAAGAATCGTGGTCGCTGAAGCTCAACGACCGATCGATTGGACAACTCGTGCGAGACGAGAACGACTTGGAGTCCGACTTTGACGTCCCCGAATCCTGTCTTCTCGATGGTGAAAATCTCCTGGAAATCACCTGCAAGAACGACACGCAGAGTGACGACATTCGGGTCGGTCAAATCAAACTTCATCCGCAGGATCGAAAGTCGCTGCGAACCGGAGCCCAATTGCAAGTCGTGATTGTCGACGAAAGCGACCAAGCGATTCCGGGACGTCTCACGATCGTCAACCCAGGTGGAACCTTGATCCCGATCGACGCTCCTGCGAATCGTCAACTCGCTGTGCGTCAAGGCGTCGTTTACACCGCGACGGGTGAGGCCACCGTCGGTGTTCGTCCCGGAGAGTATCGCATTTACGCCGGCAGAGGATTCGAATATTCGGTCGCGTCGGCGACTGTGAGTCTGGGGGAGGGTGAGGTCGCCAAGCGAACTCTGAAAATCGAACGCCAAGTCGATACCGACGGTTTGGTCGCCTGTGACACGCACGTTCACACCGTGACACATTCCGGCCACGGCGACTGCACCATCGAGGAACGCATGGTCACACTCGTCGGCGAGGGAATCGAATTGCCCGTGGCGACCGATCACAACAAGCAGATCGATTATCGCCCGATTGCGAAATCCGTCGGCGTCCGCTCACGATTCACACCGGTCATTGGCAATGAGGTCACGACGAAGCACGGACACTTCAATGTGTTTCCCGCCACGCCAGATGCAGCCGTACCAAACGCTAACCAACTCGACTGGGAACCGCTCTTTCAAGACATCTACTCGACGCCCAATTTACGAGTCGCAATTCTGAACCATGCGCGAGATATTCATTCCAGTTTTCGCCCTTTCTCCCCACGGCATCACATCAGTCTCAGCGGAGAAAACCTCGACGGTTGGAAGCAAGACTTTAATGCCATGGAATTGATCAATTCTGGGGCTACTCAAACGAACATCGAGGAACTGTTCCTCGATTGGTGCGGACTGATCAACCGCGGCTTGCAAGTCACACCGGTAGGTAGCAGCGATTCCCATGACGTCTCGCGTTACATCGTCGGCCAAGGTCGTACCTACATTTCGGTTGGAGATGCAGATCCAGGATCGATCGATGTCGACGCGGCGGTCAATTCATTCCTCGAGGGAAAGGTGATCGTTAGCTACGGCTTGCTGCTGAAACTAAGGGTTGGGCCCGGCGGAAACACGGAAGGCTTCGCATCGCCGGGGGAATTGCTAACGCTGAAACCCAACACGCCCACCATCCAAGTCGAGGCAGAACTACTCGGCCCACACTGGACGAGAGCTCGCGCGATCCAACTTTTCGTCAATGGAAATCCAATGCCGGCAACTTCCGTGGCCGATCAAAACCGCCGTGGACGTGCATTGCAGGCGAAAACGTCCTGGTCGATCCCAACCAGCGAACTTCGACACGATTGCTGGATCACCGCCGTTGCGATCGGCGCGGGGGTCGAATCACCGTATTGGCCGACGGCGAAGCCCTACCAGCCAGACTCGCCCACCTTCACGCCGAAAACATTTAGTTCGACGGGTCCGATTCGGATTGACGTCGACGGCGATGGTCAGTATTTCTCTCCACGCCGTTACGCAGAACAGCTGCTAGCGGACCATCCCATCACGGCTGACGCCTCCCCGCCCAACCTCACCTCCCTTGCGAAATCGCTTCGTCAATATGATCGCAGCGTGGTCCACCAAACGATGTCGATGCTGCTCGCCGAAGGGGTCGAACCCTCCCAAGCAATCGCATCCGGGATTGAACCACACGCCGGGGAATACCTCCGTCAGTGGCAATCCTCGGTCCAGTCGCAGCTCGAACAGCGAGAATGATTTACGGCTGAAGGTTGCCGGTCTTGATCGCCTTTCGATTTCGTCATCCGCACGACCGAAAAAAGCGGACATCCGCAATCAGATTTTCTGTTTTTCTCGTCGGCAAACGACTGCTCAGTTCGCAGGCTCTACCTACTGTGTAAAGGGAGCGATTGAGTTTGATTCACAGATCAACCATGTGAGACATTTCACAAGGTATTTGTTGGTTGCATGGCGTGATTCCGGAGCGTTTCCCGCATTTGTGGGTAGTGACCTGAGCCGACGAGTTCGGAGAGGAACAATGACATCGAAAGAATGCAATTCGCGCGACCGACGTATCGTCGATAACATCCAAATGATGTTTCGCGTCAATCAAGAGCTGAAGAATTACGTGGCTGAGCTCGACGTTTCGATTGAGAACGACTCGATCGTGCTTCGAGGTCGACTTCCCTCCGGTGCATTGAAGGCGGAACTCATTCCAGCCGTGCGGCGAGCTGGGATTCTCAGCCAAGTGAGCAATTACGTTCGCGTCGCCGCCTAGGCTTGGTCATCACCGGCCTTGCTAGCCGACCACGTTTGCTAGCCGACCACGTTTGCTAGCCAGCCATGATGGCCCTGGATCGATTCGCGTCGTGCTGCACATCCAGCCACGGACCCTTGGGAGAGCCGATTCCCGCGGTGGTCGCGTTCGACCCGCTGAGCATCAGGATGCGGCAGCCAAGATCGCTAAGAAGAACATCAGCGCGGCCGTCGCACCAATGACGACCAGCGCGATCTTTGCGACCGAAATGGGGGCATCACCGATCACCATTCGTTGATTCTGTCCGCAAATCACCACACGGTAGAGCTTGCGTTTGTAGCGATAGGCCAGCACATATGCGGGAAATGAAAGACGACGTGTGACTAGATTTCGAACGACCACCGAAGCATGGACGTTGCGAAAACTGCTGCCGGGGACCTCATGCTGCTGCACATGTTGATTTGCCAGGAATTGCAAGACACTGGCGACCTGTCGCCGCGCCTGAGAACGCTGCACATCGAACTGTTCGATCGTCGCATCGCTTGCCCCCTCCGGCTCGGGCTTCGCGGAATTCAGATCGAATCCGCTCGCGATCTCATCCACTTCCTTGGACGTCAATCCTCGAGACGCGGAAGCCAAAATGCTGTTGAAGCTAACGTCAGTCTGGCCCGCATGGGGTGCCCATGACGAACGACGAGAATTGTAGTTCGAATCGGCCGCCCAACTGATCCGAGATTGTGCGTCGAACACCCAGGCGACCCACCATAGCGGGCGCAACTCTTGAAGGCGGGCGGAAGATCGCAAATCCGAAGGTCGAAACCATCCCAGAGATCCGAGCCAGTTCCCCAATTCTGTCCTGGCCTGATCGGGCGTGACGCTGAAAGGCAGATAGCCGCCCGTCTGCTCCATCGGGTCTTCGATGGTCTCAATCTTGACCACGCTGTCACAAAATGAGCACGTTGGCGCTTGCCGTTTCGGATCGTAGGCAACGGCTGCACCACAGCCGGTGCAGCGAAGAATCTTAACGACTACCTTCTTCTGCGGCCCGGTCTCCTGCGGAGCAGACTTTCCACAGATCGAACACCGCAAGTCGCCGTGC
>JBPCVD010000080.1:0-7250 GCA_051010815.1 Rubripirellula sp. | reverse complement strand
GACTCCAGCCCAGGATTCGACTCCGAGGCAGGACCCTTTCGGTGGGGATCCCTTCGACGGGGATCCCTTCGACGCGCGCCCTAAGCAGCGGCCGGAGAAACAGCCTGGCGAATTTCCGATTCAGTTTCAGGTCATCGACCACGCAAAGGTTCCTGTGGAGGGCGCGCGGGTCTCTCTTCTGAGTCAGGGAACATACAGGCGATTCCCTCGAACTTTGACGGATCAAGCCGGCAATGCCACATGGAGCACGAACGACGTCGAACTTCAAAAGCGCGCGGGGCAGCATTCGTCGCTCAATCTGGTTGTCACTCCGCCGAAGGGTTCCAACATGCCCAAAGTGTTTCGAACGATCTCCCTCAAAGACCTGAAGACGGAGAGTCCAATTGTTGTCCGCACGAGGCCGGGTATTCGGTTGAGCGGCCGCGTAATCGGGCTCAACGACAAGAAACCTGTCAGAGGGATTTCGATCTACCTGACGCCACAAGAAGCAACGGATCCGTTCAAGACCAAGTTCAGGACCAACACGGATGAAGAGGGCAAGTGGTCGATCATCATTCCGCGTGTTGATTCCCAGGTCGTCGCTGCCGGGTTCAAGGGTGGCTACAAGATCGGGTACGAGCGTGCGCACCGAAAGTTGGTCGACGTGCCGGCCGACGGGAACGAATTGGAAATCCCAGATTTCGAACTCGAGCAAATCGCACCGATCCAGGTGGTTGTGATCGGTAGCGAAAACGAACCGGTACCCAACGCGCACGTCAATTGTTACGGGGAACGTTGGTTGAATCCTGAGTTTCCGGTTCTTGAATCGTTGGCGTCGGCAGAGCTGACTGACAAGGAAGGAAGGTGCCAGCTTGTCTTGCGCGATGCCCAGTGGGAACGTGGTCGTTTGATGACGCAAATTGAGTTAGATGGAGCCACTTACTTGGGACGCGCCGAAATTCGAGCGGGCGACGACGCGACGGTCTACATTCGTTTGCGTCTCCCCGGGGCGATCAAGGGAACGATCGTCAACGGCGACGTGCCAACGCATGGTGTGGGACTCGTGCTCTACGAAACCGTAAAATTTGAGAAGATTGGTGTCCGGTCTGTTGGACGGCGAGGCGAGACGGAAACTGACGAACGCGGTCGGTTCGAGTTTTCTGCAGAGATGGGCGTAACGTACGTCGTGGCTCTTCGGCAGAGAGACGCAGCCGGGGTTCAGCTGACGCTTCACAAGATCACTGAACCGACCGACCTGATCGACTACCGAATACCCGATTTGGACCTCACCGAACTTCGTAAGGCTGACCAGCAACGCAAGTTGCAGGAACGTTAGGGAAGCTGCCGCCGAATCCCGTGCATGGTGGCAAACCTACACCGTCGGGCGAGGATGGAATCCGTGTTGAGTCACGTCGCCGGCATCGACGATGACAGCAGTCGATTCGGGAATTTCAGCCCAGTCAGCGGTTAGGTCGGTGAGTGGTTCGGACACGATGCTCCTTGAATCTGTGGAGAGCCGGTCGAACTGCGGGTGAACGGCTCGTAGGGCGTTGACACTCTTGCTGTGATACAAGGTTCTGGATTTGTGCTCCGTTGAGTAGCGAATGGCGTACAGTCTTTCGCCATCGCTAAGTCCGAGAGTCATTTGTAGCGGCAATTCGACTTTGTGAGCTCGGCCAATACTCTCAACGAAACCAGCCATGCGTTCCAAAGCTGGCAGCGGTTCCTCGTTCAGCCCAAAAGTAAGAGCGAGGTGGAACATCAGCTCGGAATCGGTTGTGCCTTCGATCAACGGGTAGAGTTCGGGTGCGATGCGGAACGCTAGATCGCGTCTCAGTTGACCGTAGTTGGCGATAAAACCGTTATGCACGAACAGCCAGTTTTGGTAGCGAAAAGGATGGCAATTCGTGCGTTGGATCGGCGTGCCGGTCGTCGCCCGAACATGAGCCAGGAACATTGACGAACGAATATGCCGCGTTAAATCTGCGAGGTTACGGTCGTTCCATGCCGGATCCGTCTCTCGGTAAAGCCCCGGTTGAACTGTCTCTCCGTACCAGCCGACGCCGAATCCGTCGCCGTTGGTGGTTTCCGCACCTTGCCGCGAGGTGAGGCTTTGTTCGACCAGCGAATGCTGAGGTTTGACAATCAATTCTTCCAACAGAATTGGGCTACCGGAATACGCGATCCATCGACACATGACTCGCCTCCATTCGTTCTTTAGGTTTCATTGACTCGATCCTCTTCTTTCGAAGATGTCGCAAGGGAACTCGAATCAAGGGAGTCGTCCAAGTCGAGCCGTCGAACAGCAATTGTGCGGATCAAATAGTAGACGAGCAATCCGATCGGACCCACCATGAAAGTGAGAATCAGCGCGGGCACGATCCACAGATGTGGAATGGAAAGACGTCGTGCGTCTCGTACTTGCCAGCAACCGATGAACAAATCAAAAACCAGGTAATGAAGCCAACCCGCAAGCAGCACACCACGATTGCGAAAGAGTGACTCGACATCATCCAGTGACGTAAATCCACCGTCGGCTTCGCCCGCAAAACGAATCATCACGAAAAAATACAACACGGCCAAACTGCCGCACCCAAAAACTGGGACGATTAAGTTTGTGACAATTCTTTGCCTCGGAAGCAGGACCAGCAAAATCCAGCCGAACAAGGCGAGGCTATTTGAGAACACGAACAGTGATTCTGGTGTCGGTATCATGATTGCGTCCAATGGTTTTTGACCTCATCGCTCGACCTGTTCCGTTCGAAGCGGCGAGCGACATGGATTGCAGCCACCGGCGGCGAGGCCTGCCGCGAATTGGTAGCGGAGTGGATTGTTAGGAGAATGAATCGTCGCCGTTTCGTGCCCCGTGAAAACAGTGCTCCAGGAACCAATCAGCTGTTGAGGTAGCGTCTCGGTCCATTGAAAGTGCTCGGTTCGCCCGTCAACCATCAAGTGGCGGTCTCGTGAGTGCGACCGACTCGCTCGATGATCTTCATGAGCGCAACCGCTGCCTCGTTTTCTTCCGAGACGACACAGTCCGCGCCGACGCGTTTCAGACGTTGGACGCTTGCATGATATCGGCACCGGACAATCAACGTGCCATCCCCATGCCCTTTTCGGATTGCCCTGACAATACGAACCGCAACGTCGTCGGAGGGGACGCAGATGGCGACGATGACAGAATCGAACGCATTGGCGAATTCCAGCGTCTCGTTTCGCGTCGCATCGCCAGCAACCGTTCGAAACCCTTCCAAAGCGAAGGGGTGAAGATTGATCGGACTCAAATCGACCAGGCAAACATCACGTCCCAGCGTCTCCAGCTGCGATGCCATCTGACGCCCGGTCGGTCCAGCGCCAATGACTGTCGCCTTGTCGCTCGAGATACGTTGTATCTCTGTGTTAGGTGCTGACGCTTCCTCTTCACCTTGATTGACAAAACGCAATCCAAAACGCATCAGTGGCGGCGTGAGCACCAAAGAGCCGATGGCCACAGAGATCAAGCGTTCGTAGTTGAGTTCGGAGACCACACCCGACTCGAGTCCTTGCAGTAAAAGAACAAAGGCGAACTCGCCAATGTGAGCGAGTCCCAGACCCATCCCAAATGCCTTTCGTGTTGGCAGGCCGGTGAATCGAAGAGCGACGCCCGCCGCGACCGTCTTGATCGCAATCACGGAACCAAGCATCGCGATAAAAACGAATGGTTCTGCAAGCACCGAGCTCGGTTTGAAAATCAATCCCAGGCCGACAAAGAAGATCGCCGAAAACGTCTCTCGGAATGGCAGCACGAGGGAATCGATTTGTCGCGTCCAGCGATTTCCATTGAAGATCAGTCCCGCTGCAAAGGCGCCGACGGTCGGTGGCAGGCCAACGGTGTGCGCACCGAGAGTCACGCCTCCGATCGACACGACGGTGAACAGCGTCACCATTTCTGGACTGCGAAAGCGAGCCATCATGGGAATCAGCCAACGGCCCAGCGTGTAGCGAAGCCCCACGATTGCCAGGACAAACAAGACGGAGATACCAGCGGTCAACAAATATGCGTTCGCGCCGGTCGCAAATTCACCGTCCAGTGCAGCAGCCTCCGCAGCATCGACGGCTGTTGCCGTCACCGCTGCCGGAGCGTGTCCCATCAGCATTGGAACAATCAGCAGCAGGGGAACAAGGGCGGCATCTTGAAACAACAGGATACCGATCGCTCGCCGACCGTGGGAAAGTTCCGACTGCCCCGATTCGCTCAACGCTTTGAAGACTAAGACGGTTGAGCTGAAGGCGATGGCAAATGCAAGCAGGACGGATGCCTGCCAGGAAATCCCCAACTGATAGAGGACGATCATGATCGGAAAAGCGACAAGTCCCATTTGAAGACTGCCACCGATGATCATCTCACGCCCCAGACGTCGGATGTCGTCGAGCGAGAATTCGAGCCCGATCGAAAACAGCAACAAGAAGACGCCTGCCTCCGCGAAGTGTCCGATCTGGTGGTCTTCGTCGACGATCCAACCCAGCACGCCTTGGCCGATCACGACACCGACAACGAGGTAGCCGATCAGCACGGATACTCGCATCCATCGACACAGCACGCTCGCGACCAAACCGGACGCGAGAATGATCAGCAGGTCGTGAATCAGCGTTTGCGTCATGCGTGATCCGAGCGAGAGTACAACGCTCTAAAGCTTAACGTTGATTCTTGAAGTGAAGCGAGCCGCAATGGATATCACCGACTGAGCGACGGAAATGTTTGCTCTTGCAGGTCTGAAGGTTGTTAGGTGCGGTCTAGGGGCGTGATTCAAACATTGCTTTTCGCCCCTCACGCCGACGAGATCTGGTTCGCTGGTGGGCTGGGCAGTCAGGTGAGTCGATCGGTGTCGCTGCGGCCGCATTCGGTTACTCAACGGGCGTCGACTCTTCACGTGCCATCATCTGGCAAAATCCGTCACCCGGCCATTGAATGCCGCTGCCTTGAAGCGTGACACGCTGCGTATCGTCGGTCCAAGGACGAATGACCAGTTCGATTTTGGCGTCCGATTTCTTAAACGTCATCGTCGCTTGAAAGAGCTTGTCGCCAATCATCTCATTTTTGCGTTGGCCAGCCTGCCACCCTTTTTCAGTCAAGAACTTCCGGTAGAACTCGAACGCATCTTCCATCGCGACCCTGGTGTTAAAGAAGACCGATTCTGCGACCGTACGTCCGGACCCGTCTGGCTCGGGCTGAAGGAATGGCAGATCCATGTACGGCAACTCATGCATCGACGTCTGATCCATCGGTAGGCCTTTGGCATACTCAAGTTCAAATTCCGGTGGAGACTTCACGGCTCGCTTGACCTGTCGCGTGGGCGTGCCGAGATAGACGCGTTGCACGCCTTCCGGCGAGGACACGATCTCCAGAAATCGAGGCTCCTGACGCGGATTCGTTAGGAATAACGCCACCTTCTGGTCCCCGAATCGCTTGCCGACGTGGATGATCCACCCGAGTTCTTTCAGCTCCACCACGAAGAAGGCGAGGAGTTGTGACGCGGACTGCGTGGACCGAAACGACTGTCGGAACAGGGACGCATCGAGTCGCAAGTCCGAAACGATGGCCGGCGTCGGCACATCTTGTTCGAGCATTCCAACTGTAACCATGACCTGAGATTGGGATCCACTGGGGCTTGCAACGACGTTGATGCTGACACCGTGGTTACGAAGCCGAACTAACTTTCGAGATTCGTTCTGATTCGCGTCACTCGGGAAGTTGCCGTAAGGCTGCCAACCGACTTTGGCCAGTTCGGTTCGATAGAAGTCCGTTACCTGCTCTGGACTTAGAGGCGAGACATACATCAGAAAGTCGAGTCGTTCATGAGTCGTCGATTCGATCGTTGGTTTGGGAAGCGTTCGCACGTCGACGTTACCCAGCACACCGAGATAGAGCTGGCATGAATCTTCACCCCGTGGCGAGAGGGACGCATTCACGAGTAGCCCGTCCTTGGTGACCTGAAGCATGGCGGCGCGTGGATCGGAGTCCTCCAAGTGAAGTTCCTTCCACCCCTGTGTCTTGAACGCTTGCCGAACTTCACCGAGCGAATTTTCGACAGTCTCGTTGAGCAGATAGCTTCCCATTAACGGCGTCGAGTAGGCCTGGGCGCTCGATCGACCGGGCGCATCGAATCGACTCGCGTTGAAGATCGCGGTTGCATCGGCAACGGTGACTCCACGCGTCTCTAGCGCTTGGAGTGGCTGTCCTGTGGTGAGCATGAAGATCAAGGTCATCGCGGCAGCAAGCCGCAGACAACGCTCCGCTTGTCGCAGGCCGTTTTGCGATGGGAAGCGTTGCGTCTCCATTTCCGTTCCTCGCAGATGAACCGTACCTTACCGGATCGTTCGATCGGTTCATTCTAAGATTCTCGGAAGTCAGCAGGCAGGTGCTTTCCCCACGAATTACCTTGACGTTCTGGCTTTGTCAGATCGAGTTGCAGTGCGCCGAATCGCTGCTTCGTGGCCGCCGCAGGAAGTTCGCCTCCAACACACTCTGCCAGATCTCGCATCTTGCACGTTGGTGCGTGCATGCGGACCGTGTTCCGCTTGGTTCTGAGTTTGGCCCGATTTGTGTTCATCACGCGACCCTTTTTCTGTCTTGAGATGCGGCGGTAGCCAAACGTTCTGATACATTCAGAAGCTTTCTTCCGTCGGGATAGTATTCCATGTCCATTTTTGAACAAACACTCAAATCGATCTCAGACGAGACCACGCGTTTGCTTGCCCTTCTCGATTCGGACTCGGTTGGCGACGAATCGCAGACTCATGCGCTAAAAGAACAAATACAAACGCAGGTTCGCTGTCAGGAGTTTGTGGAGCACGCTCGTGATCGCAAAATGGGCGCCGCGGAAGTGTCTCGGGCAGCAGCAGTTGCCGCAGAGTTAGGGAGAGTCTCGGATACGCATCCTGAGTTGAGCGAGGCGGATATCGATGCGATTGAGGGGCACTCGCGACGGATTCGCACGGAGCTTGAAAGGCTCGAAGAGCGAATCGAGTAGCCGGGATTGCGTTTGGCGGATGCGTCTCTCGGAATTCTTGTTTTAGCTTCTCTGCTTTGTGCGTTCTGAGCACGAAGTGGGCACATTTGCGCGCTGAGGTGGATGCGATGCGCGCCGTTGGTGTCAAAAACCGATGCCGATGAAGTGGCATGAGGTCTGCACTGGTGGGTTGCCATCACGCCAAACCGGAGGATGTCATGAGCAGTCAGGGATTCCCATCAACTCACCCGGTATTCGTTGTCTCTGGCGGGACCGGGTTGA
>JBPCVD010000079.1:0-4056 GCA_051010815.1 Rubripirellula sp. | reverse complement strand
GGAGGGAACTGATTCCACGTCGGGTTCAACGGCAGCTTCGGGCGTCGGCAGGTGAGCGGCCCAATAAGAAGCCAACATCGAACCGGAAATATTCATCCATGGACCGAAAATGGCGGGCGCCAACGCGACCAGTGGATCCTTCAACGTGTTGATTGCCAAAGCCGTCGCCATGCCTCCGTTTTGTAGCCCGACTTCGATCGAGACGGTGCGACAACTGCTCTCATCCAGCTTTGCAAGACGGGCTCCAAAATAGCCCAGCAAGTATCCGGCCGCATTGTGCAAGATGGCTGCAGCGACCAATGCGACTCCAATCGTCAGAAGTTTGTCGCGAGAGGTCGCGATGATGATTCCAATGATGAAGCAGATTCCGCCGATCGCCAGCAACGATAGATAACGATCAATCCACTCGCCGCGCCGATTCAGAGCACGCAAAACACTATTGAAGATCAATCCAATTGAGATCGGAAGGATGATGAGCTTCGCAATGTTGAATACCCAGTCCAGGAAGACGATTTCCACAAGCGTTCCCGCCAACATGTACATCAGCAGTGGCGTCATGATCGGGGCCATCAGGGTCGAGCATGCCGTCATCGTCACCGATAGGGCAACGTTTCCTTTGGAAATGTAAGTCATCACATTTGACGCAACACCACCGGGACACGATCCAATCAGAATCACGCCTGCGGCTACAGGCGGTTCAAATCCGAACGCCATGGCCAGGAAGAAGCCCACCAGGGGCATGATCAAAAACTGAAGAAAGATTCCGATGAATACTGCCCACGGCATTTTCAGGACACGCGTGAAATCGCTGATGGCCAAGGTCGCGCCCATCCCGAACATGATCAATTGAATGAGCGGTACGATTAGCGTCTTGAGCTCAAAATCGCCCCAGCGTAAGAAAACGGATGGGAAGCAGAAGGCTGTTAGCACACAAGCCATGACCCAGGCCGTGAATGCAAACTTTCTTGACCTTTCTTTCGCCGTGATCGCGATTGCAAGTGCGACAACGGACAGAACCAAGATAGCTTTCGCTAGTGTCGCAGTATCCGTGGCATAGACATTCCACGCGAGAACGGCCAACAGCCAACCGAAGACGCAAAGGCACACCACGATTGTTCTGGGCGCGACGCCGCTGTCTTCAGGGTCTGTTTCGGAAGCATTGCCCCCACGCTCAGTCATCGTTTGAAAACCTCAATGCTGTTTCGTCGGCGTCAAAAATTCGGGAGCCTTGAGGAACGTCAAGTTCATGTGGTACGCCTGGGCACGTCATACCTTAGCGACTCACGAGAGGCCAGACGGTCACACAAAGACGTTTCGGAACAATCGCGGTCGATCGCTTTTCTGACGCTGAAAACAGAAGCTTGCGACCTGGCTTTGGGCTGCGTGGGGTCATGCATCAGATGGAGCTGTCGAAGGACAGGTTTCAGCGCGTGAACCGACAGAGTTTGCATCTCCTGTTCTCAAGCTAAGACCCAGGTTTCTCGTCGTGTTTCTCATCAAGAAGACCCACCTTCGACACGTCGAAGGGCACAAAGCCCATTTCGATCGCTGGCGAACCGGGCTTCAGCCGGAAATCTCCATGGGACGGATCAACGAACATTGGGTCGACAGCCAAGCTGTGGCTATCTGTCCCGTCACCTTGGAGTTTACTCAGCGTTGTCTTGGCCAGCGTAGGGTCCACCGTGCTGTAGTAGATGTTGTAGTCCGAATTGGCATCCTTGACTCGCGCGAGCGTTCGCCCTCTGCGGTCCTCGGTCTTGTTTCCATTGCCGGGGGCCAATTCATCGATGAAGACGGTGTCTTTGCCAGTGGAGTAGAAAATGTTTCGCTTGACCACTGCTTCGGTCAAAGGGCCCTCTCTAAGTGACAGGTAATAGCCGCGTGGCGGTGCCAGCACATCCGCGACGATGTTGTTCTCGGCTCGATTATTGAGCTTGAGGATGATCCCCTGGGCCATGCACTTGTAGATCAGATTTTCGGCAATGAGCGTATCGCGTTGCCCACCATCGGTTCGAATCGCCGCCTGCATTAGCATCGGGGTTACCAAATGATGGATGTAGTTGCGACGAATGATGTTCCCGGCACCCGCACCACGAATGTAGATTCCGTTGCCGTCGCCCATTTGCTCCATCACGTTGTGAATCTCGTTGTATTCGATTGCATTGTCGTGCGTATGAAGAAAGGGGCGAGCATCTTCCAGGTTTGGATTTCTAGGCAGGCGACCCACTTCATGTTTTCGAACAGTCCGGGTGAGTTCACGACCGCCTCTTTCAAAGAAGTGCGTCATGAAACCGGAAACAATCATTCCGCAGTACGGCATGTGGTGGATCAGGTTGTTCGCCACACGATTCTCGCCACTCTGCCAGATCATGATGCCAGCGGAATGCCCATAGATTTCCCCTGCGTGGTGGATGTGATTATTGGAAACAAGATTGTTGCGGTTGACGTCTTTTGTTCCCGGGCCGTAGCCACAGAGCAGGATGCCAGAGCCTCCCATATGCTCGATAAGGTTACCGACGATTCTGTTCTTGATGCCGTGTAAGTCCAGTCGGATCGCGCCGCCACCGCTGTGCGCGAAACGACAATCTTCGATGACGCAGTTCTCAGCTCCTCGCAGGCGAAACAAAGCGGTCGGTTTGTCGTGCATTTCCCAATCGTGCTGCAGGCCTGCGTCATCCTCGGTCAGGGTGTATCGATCGCCATGCAGAAAATGGAGCCCTCGGAAATGCAGATTGCGGACTGGTTCGTCCTTCGATCCAGCTTTGTCGATTGCCCCTTCGATGCGGATCAACTCTTGAAGATGAGGGGCAACGATGGGCGTTTCGTTCCGCGGCCACAGATAGAGCTTTCTTTCCTTCGTGTTGAGCACCCACTCGCCCGGCTCATCGAGTTCTTCCAGGACGTTCTCCACCCAGCAAGAATCGGTTTCCGGTAGGAAATGGAGTTTGTTCATTGCATAGGTTGCGTCAATCGACGTTTGAGCGATCTGTTGTTCTTCGTCGACCGACTTCAAGGGCAGGACATTCATGATCCAGGCATGATGCGGACGCACGACGATTTCAACGTCTTGCAAATTGGGCCACTTCCTGAGCTTGCCACCCGGAAAGTGCAGCTCGTCTCGCCCGCCGCCCCTAAGTGGAATGAAGCCCGCCGAGCGGGCGCGTGGCAGTCGGCCTTGCCCGTCATAGAGCGTCTTAAAACTTCTGCTGACGTCCGCTACCTTCACTTGGCCGATCGCCTCTTTCGGCAAGCCTGGAAGGTCTCCTCCGGCTTGTCTCCATCCGCTGATTTGTTCCCCTGAACTGAAGACGGGAGTTTCGCCTGGGTAGGCGGCATACGTGACGGTGGAATCACCATGTCCCGAATCTTCGAGCCCGAACACAACCGTGTCCGTCAGTCGGTAAGTTCCACCGCGCACGAAAACGGCCACATCACCCGAACGATGCTGACCTGATTCCCGCACGACGTCACGAGCGCGTTCAAGCGTCGCAAACGGTCCGTCTGTTCGTTGTTCGTTTGGCTGTGCGAAAGTTCCCGACCAGGCGTCTGAGCCTTCGTTGGAAACATAGAAATCAGCAGACGGGTCTGCAGCGCTGCAGAGACTGACAGCCATCGCGCTGAATAGGAGAATGCTCAAGAACTTCATCGTGCGTTTCGTTTTGAGAGTTTCTTTCTGGCTTTTGAGAGGTCGTTCTTGCTCGGCGCAGCCGGCAATGAACGTTTCCAGTCGTCCAGCTTGTCGGACAACAGTTCAGCGACGTCCGGATAGTCGGCCACGACATTGCGTTGCTCTGCCCAGTCGTTCTCCAGGTCGTACAGCTCCATCTGATTGCATCCCGCGTTACAGTTTTCCGACTTGAACCGCGGCTCCCATGTTGGCGATGCCCGGGCCGACGTAGTTCTTTCCAAAGGGCAGGATCATCGGTTCTTCCCACGGTCGACGCGGCACCATTGCCGCAATCTCGTCGAGCCGACTAAGAATGTCTTGCGGCAAAGGGCCTTTGGCAGCAGCCGCGACGCTGGCATCCAAGTGATCGACGGTCTTGCACCCGATGG
>JBPCVD010000078.1:0-13382 GCA_051010815.1 Rubripirellula sp. | reverse complement strand
GCGTGAATCGTTGGATCCACGTATAAAAACCCCGTCCCCAATGGGCCACCTGACGCTTTGTGTCCCGGGGCCGCCAACAGGTCAATCCCCGCAGTGACATCGATCGGCAGCGTACCGAACGTCTGCGCTGCATCCACCATCAGCAACGTCTGCTTCTCTCGCAATGCCTCGGCAACGATCTCCACAGGCTGAACAGCCCCCGTCACATTGCTGGCGTGGGTCAACGTCACCAATCGAGTTTCGCTGCGAACCGCGTCGATCAGGATCGCCGGATCAACGTGGCCACGGGCATCGGTCGCCACGACTGTCAGTTCAATGTCACCTCGCTCCGCCAACGCGTGCAGCGGCCTCAGTACGCTGTTGTGTTCGGCCGCGTTACTGACGACGTGATCACCAGAACGCAGGATTCCTTGAATGCCCGCGTTCAGTGCCGCAGTCCCATTGCTGTGCAATGAGATACAGTTTGCTTCGGTTGCATGAATCAACGATGCGATCTCGCGACGTACTTTGGCAACGATCGCGTCCGACTCCGCAGCCGCCTGATAGCCACCGCGACCTGCCGCCGCCCCACATTCAGTCGCGTAGCGGTTCATGGCCTCCAAAACTGCCGAGGACTTCGGCCAAGAGGTCGCCGCATGATCGAGGTAGATTCTATCGCCAGCGGTCATTGCTCCACCTCCGTCGGTGGATTTTCGGCGGCCTTCGGATCAAGACCTGGATGCACCCACTCGGTTGTGCCGTCGGAATAGAGTTCACGTTTCCAGATGGGAACTTCCTGTTTCAACGAATCCATGATCCACGCCATCGCGGCAAACGTGTCGACACGATGCGGACTGCTACATCCAACCACCACACTCGCTTCGGCGATAGGAACTTCCCCCAAACGATGCACGATCACGACATGCAACAGTGAAAACTTCTCGGCCGCGCGTTCGGCAAGTTTGACAAGTTCAAGACGCGCCATCTTGGGGTGCGCCTCGTAGAAGAGCGTGTCAGTAACACGGTCCTTCGTCGTCCGTCGTGTGACGCCGACAAACCATCCGTGCGCGCCAGAGTCTGGATCATCGACGAGGCCTCGCAAGGAGTCCATGTCGATGGCCGAATCGACCAACTCAACGAAAGCTTTCGGGTTACTACACATGGTGCCTGAAATTGCAGGTTATCAACCGCCACTGACTGGCGGAATCAGAGCGACTTCCGCGCCGGCCGCGATCGCGGCGTTCGGGCCAACGTACTGGCAATCGACGGCCAGTCGACAGGAAGACAGCAAGCCCTCGAGTTCAGGAAGCTTTTGCTCCAACGCATGCAGCACATCGGTGGCAACCGGTTGGTCCGGCACCTCGAGGCAAATTGTGTCACAGCCGGCTGATTCGCGAGCGGCAGCAAATAGGAGCACTTCGATGTCCATCAGACTCGTTGGCGTGGCCTGGGAGCCCGAGGCCCCGGCTAGCTCGTCCAGCCGAGATCTTTCCCAACCTTGGGCATCCGTCCATAAGCATACGCGAGTAGCTTCAATGGGTGCAGGGTCTTGCGATCACAACCATGTTCGATTTGCATCTTGCAGGCACTGCATTCCGTGGTGGCGATCGAAACGCGAGCCGATCGCATGGCGGAAATCAGCGGCCAACCGATTCGAAGGCTGTTGCGATAGTTCTTCTTCTGCAAGCCCCAAGTCCCCGCCATTCCCGTGCAACCCGCCTCGATCGGTTCCACGTTCAATTCTGGAACCAGGTTCATCAACTGAGGCCCTGACTGCTTCGGATCGAGCACGCGGAGGTGACACGGCTGGTGGTATGCGATGCTCGCCGGCACTTCCTCAAAGTCGAGCGCCAAACGATCACCCTCATGCAAATGCCACAGAAACTCACACGCTTCGTAAGAGTGTTCGGCAACCAAGTGGGCATCCTCGTCGTCCAACAGGTTGGGGTATTCGTGCTTGAGACAAAGCACCGCTGCAGGCTCCGTCGCAATCACCGTGTACCCTTGCCGCACCGCATCGGCCAGCAGACGCACGTTCTTTCGCGCGATCTTGCGAGCCCCTTTCAAGTCACCGGAAGTCAACCGAGCCATTCCGCTCGTCGTTTGCGAGGTCGGCACATACAAACCAATTCCGTTTTGCTGCAGCACTTCGGCAAGCGCCCGACCAATATCGGGATCGTAATAGTTGGCATACAGGTCGACGAAGTACGCGACTTTCAATCCTCCGTGCGGTAACGGCTTGGTCCAACGCCGACCGGCCGCATGCCTCAAGAATGTTTCACGCACGAACGGTGGCAACTCACGAGCCGCCGAGACCCCAAACAATCGCTCTCCCACCCAACGCGAAAGCTTGCCGCGAATCAGCAGATTGGCGAGCCAGGGTAATTGCGAAGCGATCGCGGCCACCGTATCGATCCTGCACATCAATGCGTCGGACACGGGCAGTCCGTTGGTGGCCACGTACTGGGCTTTCAGTTCGCCGACAATCTTGGGGATGTCCACCGACGCCGGACATTCAAGACGACATTGATGACAATTGAAGCAAAGGTCCGCAATGTCCTTTGCTCGGTCATCGGTCAGATCGTCCACGCTAAGTTGGCCACTCAGCACACCTCGCAACAAATTGGCCTTGGCCCGTGGGGACGCTTCCTCACGTTGCGTCGCGCGAAATACGGGGCACTGCCGTTCACTGGTCGAACTTGTGCGACAACGTGCGCATCCGTTGCACGCGCGAGTTACTTTCGTGATCGTTCCACTAGCGGGCCAATGCTGAAGAACTTGCAACTGCGGGACGGATCGTCCGGCGGCGCGGGCCGCATCCACGATCGGCTCGTCCGCCTCCACGACCACGCGATTGTCGGCACTGATTTCGATCGTCTGGTCCGCCGGCCGCAAATTCTCGTTCGGTTTTTGAAGGACCGCGCCGAATAGCTTGCCGGGGTTCAGGCGGTGGTAGGGATCAAACAGACGCTTGACCTGGCCCATCGCTTGCCACAACTCACCGAACTGGCGAGGCAACAAGTAGGAGCGGCTCAAACCGGCCGCGTGCTCTACACTCACCTCACCACCATGCTGCCAAACGACCTCAGCAATTTGAACGGACAGATCGTGCAAACGATCCCGATCACGCGCGCTGCCCAAGTCAAGAAACGGTCGCAGGTGCAGTTGTCCATGGCCAACATGCGCGAACACCGTCGCCGTGCATTGATTTGACTTCAGGGTGTCCTGAATCGCCGTCAAAACGTCCGGCAACACCTCACGCGGAACGGACAAGTCTTCGATGAACGGGACAGGGGATTCGTTGCCTTTGAATCGATATAGCCGCGGAATCACTCGACGAGACAAGGCCCAATACATATCTCGATCACTCTTGCGCACCGTGTCGATCGATGAGAAAGCTCCGTCGGGCCCACTCGATAGATCTTCTCGGATGATCGACAGCCGGTCGTACAAGTCCCCGAGCGATTCGCCTTGGATCTCCACCAGCAACATTGCCTCGGCCTCTCGCGGCAAGACATCGTCGAGACGCTGATCGGTGTCACGAGCAATTTGCAATAGACGCCGGTCCATGAGATCGCATGCCACCAATCCGTGACGCAATGCTTCCACGCCACACCGGGCGGCAGAATCCAGGCGGTGAAAGAACAGCAGTACGACTCCGCGATGCGCCGGAATCGCTTCCGTTCTGACGGTCGCATCCACCATGATTCCCAGTGTGCCTTGTGTTCCCACCATGAACTTGGCCAAATCGACATGGCCGGCATCGTCGACCACGTCGTCAAAACGATATCCACCGCGCGATTTGGGCGCGGATGCTCGCTCGTCGATCAACGGTCGGAACTGACTGCGGATTTCGGAGATACCCCGGGCAAGACGCCCGACAGTTCCCTCTTCAGTTTCAGAGTCGTGTCGCGACAACTCGACCAATTCGCCCTCGATGGTGACGATCCGCATCGATTCGATCGTGTCCCGCGCCGAACCGCTGCGTAAGTAATGGCTTCCCGACGCATTGGTCGCCAGCACGCTGCCCATCGTGGTGATGCTGCGGGTCACCGGATCAGGCCCAAACCAGCGTCCACGCTGCCGCAAGGTGCGATTCACAATCGCCAGCGAGGCACCGCTTTGGACGGTCACCCGGCTTTCATCGGGCGACACGACTAGTCGCCGCATGTATCGCGAGAAGTCAAGAATCAGGCCGTTACCAAGCGATTCCCCCGCCACACCGCTGCCCGCTCCGCGCGGGTGGAGTGAAAGCTCATGCTCCGCCGCGTACTGCACGGTGACGATCACATCCGAGATCGTACGAGGCCGGATCACCCCGAGAGGGTTGATTTGATAGATACTGGCGTCCGAAGCGTACAGCTGGGACATGGTCGGATCGCAAAACACATCCCCACCGAGGATGCCTCGCAGATCGTCCTGTACTCGTTGACGCTCACTGTC
This sequence comes from Rubripirellula sp., assembly GCA_051010815.1. GTDB lineage: Bacteria > Planctomycetota > Planctomycetia > Pirellulales > Pirellulaceae > Rubripirellula. The sequence goes on along the minus strand of JBPCVD010000078.1, from coordinate 8,960 downwards.
CATGCGATCTATTTCGATCGCTTTGGACCGCTCTCGTCAACCTGTCGAACGCAAGAATGGAAGAATTCGCGACTGAATTCTCAAGTCTGACGATTAATCAGGCCAAGAACCTCTGCGCGAGACTTTGGGTCGTCTCGGAAAGCGCCACGCATCGCGCTGGTCAGACACAGACTGCCGGGCTTGCGGACACCTCGCATGGTCATGCAACTATGCGTCGACTCGACCACCACCGCGACGCCTCTCGCCGAAAGTCGCTCTTCGACCAGGTCGGCGACGGTTTGGGTCAGTCGCTCCTGCACCTGAGGGCGACGAGCAACCTCCTCCACGACCCGCGCAAGTTTGCTTAATCCGACTACCTTGCCACTTGGCAGATACGCGATGTGCGCCATGCCGGTGAATGGCAGCAGGTGATGTTCACACATGCTGCAAAAACTGATGTCACGGACGAGGACAATCTCGTCATAGTCCTCAGTGAAAACTTTTGCCAAGTGCCGGGCAGGGTCGCTTTTCAACCCCGCGAACATCTCCGCATACATGCGGGCCACACGAGCAGGTGTCTCCAGCAGCCCCTCGCGATCCGGATCCTCCCCGACAGCGGCAAGAATCGAACGCACCGCTGCTTCGATTCGCGGTAAATCGACCTCCTCGTTGGTCGGTTCGTTGGGGTCCACGAAAAACGCGTTGTCCGGGTCGGATGCGTGAAGTGCTGGCGACTTGTTTTTTCCGTTGGTCGAGCACTGAGACGATGTTTCTGGCACGCTGGATTCCACGCTGGATTCGGTTTGAGTCGTGTCGGAGATCATGAGGAAGTCCTATGCAAATCGAAGCAAAGAGCCCCGCTGCGAAGCCCTATCGTAACAGGAGAGGTGGTCACGACGGAATGACCTCGCCTGAGGCTTATTATCTCGCAAAGGCAACCCGCGTCGGTTATCACATCTGAGACCCGTGCGATGCGAGCCTTGATCGCAAATTCTTGATTGTCAAAATCGCTTCGACGGCTTGCCTGCCCGTTCCGCGGGTAAAAGACGGGCTATCGCCTCGCCATATCGAGACACAGCACGCGGTCTGTGCCGCGCACCATTAATTTCGTACCGACCATCACCGGCGCAGCCCAACAGGGGTACTCGATCACGGGGCGATCCGCCTTCGCGAATTGCAGATCCCACTCGGCCACGACATCCATTTTTTCGGGGTCAACCTTCAGAATCTGCAACGTGCCCCGTTCTTCAATCACAACCAAATGATTGCCGACTCGCGTGACCGATGAGCGTGTGCGACGCGGATCCGTCCACTGAACCTCGCCCGTTTGCCAGTCGACACATCGAAAGTCGCTGTCCGGTGCGTTGCGTCCGCTGCAACCGTAAAGGTACCCATCGACCAAAACTGGCGTCGCCCAATGGCATCTCATCGCCTGGTTCCGACGGTCGCGATCCGGATCTTGCCAAATGACTTTCGCAGCGTCTTCGGTCACCGCCAACAAGACACTGCCGACTCCGTAGCATTCGCTGATAAAGACTTGGTCTTCGGAGACGACCGGCACAATCGCATTGACGCTCTCGACGACTTCCGCGCGATGCTTGAACTGCCATTTGACTTTGCCGATGGCTGGATCAATCAGCATCAACCCCGTTCTCGCGAAAACCAAAACAAAGGTCTTTCCGTTGATTTCGATGGGTCGCGGACTGCTGTAACTGGCCAGATCGTTGCCACACTTCCAAAGCTGTCTTCCAGACTTCAAATCAAACGCGACGACGGCCGATCCATTGTCGGTGACGCGATCAAGTCGGCCCGGCGCGATCTCCTGATCCTCGGGTGGACTACCGCCGACCATGACGATCACACGTTCATCAAGTACCATCGGTGACGCGCCAACACCAAAGAAATTTTGCACGACTCCGTACTTTGTGCTGGTATCAACCGACCAAATCTCTTGTCCGTCTTCGCTTCGCCGACAGGTCAACAAACCGGTCACACCAAGCGTCAATACTCGGTCTTCAACCACGGCCGGGCTGCTGCGCGGCCCATCCTCGTAGCCAAGCATGTCCTGGTACTGAAACGCGTTGGTTCGAGACCAAAGCTCTTCGCCCGATTCGAAATCGAAGCATCGCAGACGCTCGTTGGCTCCCCCGACATCGGAATTGGCGTCAAACTGAAAGTAACGACCCTCCGCTACCGTCCCGATTCCATACCCGTCACCCACTTCGATCGCCCAGTCGAATTCTGGCGGCGACATCCAGTCGATCCCAGGCGAAGCCCTCGAAATCGAGCCGTCGTAGTTAGATCCCAAAAATCGCGGCCAATCCGCGCCGCCGATTTCAGCGACTACAGTTTTGTCGTGAACGGCCACGCCATCTGGCGTGTCGGTTTGGGACCAAGCGACGCCTGGCGAAACTGCAGAAATACCGATCCAAAAACCGATGGAGAACACGGACGCCTGTAAACGCATCAATTCCATAGCCTCATGAATCCTGGGGGGACGGTTCCACTTCGGGCTCGATGGAGGAAGTCCATGCCGGCGTGGAAGTGCACATTGCGATCTAGCGGACCGGTAAAACAGAACAATGGCTGATCTATACGTCAATTCACGACTCACCATCCCTGACCGAGAAATCTCGATCTCTGCGGCGCGAAGTAGCGGTCCAGGAGGTCAGAATGTGAACAAAGTGAACTCGAAAGTCACACTTCGATGGTCGCCCGCTGCGTGCCAGCTGCTGCGGGAGGATTGGCGTCGACGATTCGTCACGCGGCACGGCAACCGGATCAACCGGGAGGGTCAGCTCGTTCTCAGTAGCGAGCAATATCGCGATCAGGGTCGCAATCTGGCCGACGTTCGGCACAAACTTGTGACCATGCTGCTGGAGTGTCAGGCTGCCCCAAAATTTCGGAAAGCGACCCGTCCCACGCTCGGTAGCAAACGTCGACGCCTCGATCGCAAACGCCAGCAATCGGAGAAAAAGCAAAACCGACGACGGCCTTCGCGTGACGATTAAGATCACCCCGATTGGGGGAAGTCAATCCTTCACCTAAAAATTACCGTTGCTATACTCGGAGCCTGAATCAGCCTTGCTACCCCCATGCCGGCCCTGCGCAATCACGCAACCGTCACTGATGGGCGGTTGGAATCATCGGTGATCTTGCTCCCGTGATTCCTGATGAACCTCATGTTACGACGGATTGATGAAACGACAATTGCATCTCGACGACCTGCTTTCCGAATGGTCGTTTGATCCTGCGACATTGAACGTTCGACTGGTGAAAGGAAAAGACGGCCGGGACGTGATTCAGATGCGTGTCGACATGGGCGTACTTCAGCTTGAAACCACGGGACGTCCCGACGGCAGCCAGTATCACGAGCAGGAGTCGGTGCTGGATTTCCTGCAAGACAAGTCACTCAATGAACCTGATCACTCACTGACCGACGAGGAATGTTCGGACGTCGATCGAGAGTTCATGCAGTTTTACCATCGTCGAATCTGTTGGCTGCGACTGCAGTATTATCATCGCGCCGTCATGGATGCCGATCACACGCTGAGACTGATGGATCTGAGCGAAAAGATGAGTCCCGACGAAGAGTGGGCGGGAACTCATGAACAGTACCGACCCTTTGTTCTCTTTCACCGAACTCAAGCGGACGCATTGGGCGAACTGGAGGAGAACACTGCTGAGGAAGCAGTTCAGGCGATTAACGCCGGTCTGGAAACGATGCGTTTGTTCTTTGCCAAACACGAAGCGGACGAACACTTCGAGGCGGACGAACTGGTCGTGAGATTGGTCGAGCTGCGAGAGTCCCTGAGAAGCGAGTACGCTGTCGGCCAAACATTGAAAGAAAAGCTGGCTGAGGCAGTCGCGCAAGAACAATATGAACTTGCCGCTCAACTTCGTGACGAGTTGACGCGACGCGAAACCAATTAGAGACACAATCGCGTCTCTTTCTCATGTGTGACCGCAATTGATGGGTAAACAGCCAGACGACACATCCGTGCGGACAGGCCGTGATTCACTCACGCTTCCACTGATTGCGCCGGCTCGCCTAGGGTCATCGACTTGGTTGCTGCACTTGCGTTGGTTTGCAGTCGCGGGCCAGTTGATCACGATCTTGGCGGCTGGTTTTCTTGCCGATGTGGAACTGCCCTACATCCCGCTTCTCGGGCTCGTTGCACTTACAGCGGTGACCAATGCCGTTTATGGCATTTGGCTACACACGTTGAAACCAGTCGACCGCTTGGCGGGCCCCAATGCGCAATCGGACGACACACACCCCAATGACGAATCCGAGATTCTGCATGGCGCTGCATTGACGCTGATGCTTCTCGATTTGCTCACGCTCACCGCGATGCTGTACTTCAGTGGTGGCGCGGGGAACCCGTTTAGCTTTTTCTACTTCGTCAACTTGGCCGTTGGAGGCGTCATGATCCGTCCGCGGGCAGCGTGGAGTTTGACGGCGACTGCAATTGCGGGATACACGTTCCTTCTCAACGATTCCGTCCCCGTCACCGGACTCGACACGTTCCAACCAGACGGATTCGATTTACAGACTGGCGGTCTGATGCTGGCGTTTGCAACCTGTTCGAGTGTCGTGACGTATTATGTGACTCGAACGGCCGGCGAACTCAAACAACGGGAACGTCAATTGCTTCGCGCCCAGGCCGAGCAGGCCGCCAGCCAGCGACTGGAAGGGCTGACCACACTGGCCGCGGGCGCGGCGCATGAACTTGCCACACCGCTGTCCACGATCGATGTGATCGTGCGAGAACTGTCGCGGCACCTCGAGGACTGCGAAAAGCCAGCATCGGTCGATACCGACTTGAAGTTGATTGACGATGAATTGGAAATGTGCCGTCAAATTCTTCATCGCATGCGATCGGCTGCCGGCGACTCGATGGCTCAGCGATGGGATCGAACGACGGTGGGCGACCTGATCGACACGACACTCGACGGCATCCGTGATCCTCACCGAGTCGACGTGACCGACGGCTCAGAAGCGGTCGAGGGGCAACGACTGTGGATCCCTCAGGAAGCGGTCGCCCAAGCCGTACGAAATCTGATTCACAATGGGCTGGATGCTAGCGGCGAGACGGGCAGGGTAAGACTGGAGCCCCGACTGATCGGAGAGCAGATCCAGCTATCCGTCCTCGACTCCGGACAGGGCATGAGTAAAGAGGTCGTGGGCCGCGCGTCAGATCCCTTCTTCACGACCAAGGAACCGGGACGTGGAATCGGGTTGGGGCTGTTTCTAACTCGCAACGTCATCTCTCAACTCGGCGGCACGTTGGAATTCCAGTCCAAGCTTGGGCAGGGAACGGAAGCGATCGTGACGATCCCGCTGGGTGAGGATCAAGCCGATGGTGCACCTGAAAACGATGATTCGGCAAACCGATCGGCAGAAAACCGCGCCGTTTAAGAAACCCCTCGGCGACACGGATCGACGGATTAGTAGAATGGGGCGAGTTCCGTCTGCCTCCCTTCCCTTGGTGACGCTTTCCGATGATCGAGCCTTCGCCCGAGCCCGCTCCCGTACACGACTCGCAAACCGTTGGCGCCGACAGCATCCTGTTGGTGGATGACACATTCGTGCTCCGCGAACGCCTCTCCATGGCCATGCAGCAACGAGGCTTTCGAGTGGAGACTGCGGGTAACTTCGACGAAGCGATCGAAGTCTTTCGCAATCGGCCCACCGACTTGGCCGTGCTTGATCTTCGCATGCCAGGAAAGAGTGGTCTGGAGCTTCTCCGAAAGCTCCTGCAGCTCAAGCCAGACACCCGGATCATCATTCTGTCTGGATTTGGAAGCATTCCGGCCTCCATCGACGCGGTCCGCGCCGGCGCCGTCAATTTCCTCAGCAAACCGGCCGATGCGGACGACATCCTGTCCGCGTTCATGCGCGGCGACGAGCCCTCCGTGCCCGATGGTGCCATCGCATTCCCTGCGCCCTCGCTAGCCCGAAACGAATGGGAACACATTCATCGCGTTCTGTCCGACTGCGGCGGCAACATCAGCGAAGCGGCGCGACGTCTCGGCATTCATCGTCGCTCGCTGCAACGCAAGCTTCGAAAGCGAGCTCCCGAAGACCCAGCCGTTCCAGATGCACCCGAAGATGACGAACAGGAGTGAGCTCGCCTGAGCTTTTCAGGAATCGAGAAATTCGAACCAAGTGTGCCGAATCGGGTTCGCAGCACTCCGTGCGACCTCGTCAATCGAAGCGCGCAGGCCGGCCATTGTTCCGTGCCACGTGCCCGCCCCATTCGAGCAGATCGCGACTGCAATCATCGCGGTCAATCATGACCTCGATGAAACATAAGCCTTCGTGACCGATGGCCTGTTCAATTGCACTGTCAAGCTCGCCTTCGGTTCGCACGCGTCGGCTCCAAGGACCGGAACCGCCAGGAGCTTCGCCGAATACTTCGACGAGTTTCGCATAGTCCCAATTCTTAATCTGGTTGTAGGGACCATCGTGAATTTCGACTTCGATGGTGTAACCACCGTTGTTGATCAGAAAGATCACCGGTCTCGCGTCATATCGAATCATCGTTGAGACTTCTTGGGCTGTCAGTTGGAACGAACCATCGCCAATGCATGCGACCACCCGTCGTTCCGGCTTCGCCAGACAATACCCGAGCGTCGCGCCGACCGACCAACCGATCGATCCATATTGCATCTGGATCTCAAACCGCCCCCCTTCCGGCAAATCTAAACGCATCCCGTTGAACCACGAGTCACCAGTCTCGGCGATGACCGTCGACTCGGCTTCCAACATTTTCTGAACGCGTGCAAACAGTTGACGAGTCGTGATCGCAGCATCCGCGGATCCGGCAGTGATGGTCGGTGACGGCTCCGCAATGCGTCGATACGACTGTGCCGAAGCGTCATTGGCATTCAGCTGATCGGTCAGGGCCGAAAGGAAGTCACCCATCGAGACTTTGCTATAGGTCCGCGTCGGAGTCACCACGCAATCGGAACGCACTTGAATCATTTTCTGCGAAGCAACATAGGTCGAATGCCCCGTCGTCGTGTAGTCACTGAATACCGGCCCCGCAAACAAACACATGTCCGACGACTCAACCACCTCGCCGCACCCAGGAGTCCCCACCGGTCCCCAGTAGATCCCCATGTAATCAGGGTGCTGCTCGTTAAAGAATCCCTTTGCGTTCGGCATCGCGGCAACGGCATAACCGGTCGATTCGGCGAGTTCAGCGAACGACGTCTCCCCACCGAAAGAACGCAACTTCACACCGGCAACCAAAACGGGTTTCGTTGCCGAGTTCAACAACTCGGCGGCGTGGTCAACGGCAGACTTCAACGAGTTCGGATCACTCGCACTCGAGAAGAACTCCCGAGGCTGTGGTGGTGTGACGGGAGCGGAAGCAATATTGCAGGCGACCTCAAGGTAGACAGGCTTGCGAGTCGTGAGCGCGACTTCGATTGCATGATCGATTTGCTGCGGGGCCTCGGCGGGATGCGTGATCGAAATGGCCGCTGCAGTCACCCGGGAGTAGATTTCTCGCTGATAGCTGTAGTCAACATTGCCAAGTGTGTGATGCAACAACTCATACTCGGCAGTCGAGTTGGTATTCGGAGCGCCCGAAACGGCGATCAACGGCAAGTCCTCCGCATACGCTCCAGCCACTGCATTCAAAAGGCTCAGACCGCCGACGCTGTAGGTCACGACCACGGCAGCGGGACCGTTGGTCGCTCGAGCGTAACCGTCCGCCGCGTATCCCGCGTTGAGCTCATTGCAGCACGACACCATCTGCAAGCCGGGTTGCTTCAGAATCTCGTCCAACAGGATCAGGTTGTAATCTCCTGGAACTGTAAAGAAGTGCTGCAGACCAATTTCCGCTAAACGGGCGGCCAAGTACCCGCCAACAGTCGTTCCGGCCGAAGACAAATTTGGGGAAGCGGACATGCTCAAGACTTTCGAATGGACGGGTGATATGGAACGGTCGGCTCAACGGCTCATTTTCCGGATGAGACTCAGTAACGGGGTTCCCAAACCGTTTCTTCCAGACGCTTTTCCAGCTCTTCATCCGACGTTTTTTCCGCGACGCCTTCCGTTTGTGCCGCCTGGGCGACAGCCTTTGCAATGTGCCGCGTCACGGTTCGAATCTCGCTGAGAGGTGGCAGCAGTGAGGCGGTCGTGCTCGCCAACGCAGGCGACAGGTCTTTCAATGCCATCGCCGCCGCCATGAACATCCCATCCGTAACACGCTGCGTTCCAGAAGCTAACACCGCCAGCCCCATCGCGGGAAAGATATAACTGTTGTTGCATTGCGCAATCTGATGCGTCGCCCCGTTGTGTACCACCGGGTCAAACGGACTTCCGGTGGCAATGATGGCCTTGCCGTCCGTCCAACGAATGAGGTCTTCCGGCGTTGCCTCCGCACGCGAAGTCGGATTGGACAACGGAAACACAATCGGTTGCGAAGTATGCCGAGCCATCTCACGAATGATCTCTTCGGTAAACGCACCACTTTGCCCCGTGGCTCCGATCAAGACGGTCGGCTGAGCATTGCGAACCACATCCTCCAGCGAAATCAATGAACTCAGATCGCAATCCCAATTTCCTAAGTTGCCATCGGGCTGCGCGAAAGGACGACGAACGTCGCTCATATTGGATCGCCCCTCGTGCAACAATCCGTGACGATCAATCAAATAGAAGCGTTTTCTCGCCTCCGATTCATCCACTCCCTCTGACACCATCGTCTGAATGAGTTGCTGCGTGATCCCGATCCCCGCGGACCCGGCTCCCAACATCACAAAACGCTGCTCGGGCAACTCCCCACCGGTCGCAGCAACCGCGGATAGAATCGTGCCGGTCGTCACTGCCGCAGTGCCCTGAATGTCATCGTTGAACGTGCAGAGGCGGTCACGATAGCGGTGCAACAATCGTTCGGCATCAACCGAAGCAAAGTCCTCCCACTGCAACAAAACATCTGGAAAACGCTTTATTACGGCCTGAACAA
>JBPCVD010000077.1:0-12617 GCA_051010815.1 Rubripirellula sp. | reverse complement strand
TGCTGATCGACCGTATAGAAAACAGATCCCAATCTCGAATCGGTCGATGCGATCTCGATCAAATCAGCATCCGGCGTCCAGGCGACATAAACGTCGTCATTGAAATAGATCGCTCTTGGATTTTTTGGAGAAATACGATGTCGCTGCAAACTTGTTTTTGAGTAAACCAACACTTGCGAGGAGACCGGGATACCGAGGGCATCGAGCAACCCAACCAGGTAGCCATGCGAAGGGTCGCGATTCACCGTTTGCTGCGATGCATCAATCGTTGCTTTTAACTTAGCGATCGCGTCTGTCGGATGCGCCGATGAATACTCAATGGGCGGACGCTCAAACGACAATTGCCCGCTGGCGACAGCAGGCATCAGCAGCAAGGCAAACAGGCAGACGATGGATCGACACCGAGACTTCATCATTCCAGGAAGAACTTCTTCACTCCTCCGAGCAACATTTGCGTTCCGATCGTCGCCAGCAGCAGACCGCCGATCCGAGTCAAGAGCGCTGTGGTGCGATGGGACATCGTCGCCAGCATGCCTCCCAACCACAGGAAGCATGCAAAGCAAGCGAACGCGACCGCGAATACACCAGCCAACGCGTAGTACACACCGTACACGTCATGCGACGTCGAGATCGTGACGGTCGTGACGATCGCCCCCGGTCCGGCAATCAAAGGAATCGCCATGGGCATGACGAGTCCACTTCCTTCGTCGGGTCCTTCTTTTGCCGTGTCCTGCCCTTGGGCCTTGCTAGGCATTCCGCCGTACAGCATTTCGAATCCCATACCGGCAACAATCAATCCGCCGACGACGCTGAACGCATTCAAGTCGATGCCAAGCAACTCTGCAATTTGAGCCCCACCAAAGGCGGCAACCCCCAGCACCATTCCAACGATGATCGCGACCTTAGCGGCCGCCTTTTTTCGGGGCACACCCTCACGTTCGACAATCGCGTTGAAGAAAATCAACTTGGCAGGGTCGGGCGGAGCGGTGATCACCAAAAGGGCAATGACCGCCTGGGCGAGTTGATTCAGGTCCACGACTTCCCTCTTTGTGGATGCTTGAACTTCAGCCTTGCAACCGGAACAGACGGCAGTTCACTCTTGCGCCCGAAACCGATTCCAGACGCCCCCAGCTGCAAGTACTCACTGTCCCAAAGCGTCTTTCACGAGTGCGTCGAGACTCATTCGACCGGAGCCAATCGAATCCATCACGGAGTCGTGCTGCGTCTTCTCATCGTAGTCTCGCACGCGAGCCAGGATTGTCTGAATCTCTTCCTCTGTGTGCCCTTTCTCGGTCAACCAATCAACGAGCACTTGATAGTCTTCTTCACCTGTTTCCATCTTCACACTCCAGCCAAGAACGAAAAACAGCGGAGTCACCGCCGCCAATTTGAGTTTTCGATAAACCACACAAATGTACTCGGAAACCTACGACAAGCGATCCTGGTAGCGGTCCGCGAACTCCGTCTTACCACCCAGGTGGTGGTCGAATCTTGTGGCGGTCTAAATGGATGGCGCGTAGGTTCCTATCCAGTTACGCGTAAAAACAACGTACGGTTTGTCAGGTTTTTTCGCCGGTTCGCAAGATAGTTGCGTTCGTCGATCGCCGGTCGGGTGTCGCGGATCGCAGACGTCCAGTTCTCGCTGACGGCAAACGGCTCCTTCTGCTACCCACCAATGCCCTCAAGCTCACCGATCGCATCCAAAATCCCGCGTCCCAGCTGCTTCTCGTCAGGTGAGATCTCGGGTGACTGTAACTTTGATTCCAATTCCTGAACAAATCGCTGGTCGTTGGGAATTTCGATCAACAAATTATCCGCAACTCCTCCCACCGTGACGACAATTGGAACCTGGGACAGCTCCTTTGCCAGCGGCGTTTCGTTACCGGTATCGAACGGTATCTTGACCGACACTTCCACGTTCAGACTCTCGTCGAGACCGACATCGCCCTTCGTCAGGACAGAGATCCCAGGCACCAAATTGGGGAAAACGTCCGCCGAAGCTTCGTGATGCACGCGTTCATCTGCGAGTCGAAAACTGATCGTGGCGTCATCGATCAATCGGATCGTCTCGGGAACATCTTCGATCTCCATCAAATCCGTCATCACCAAGATCACTCGTCGCGTGACGTCGTTCGTGAACTCAGCGTCCACGCGGTGGAGAATGACCTTGCCTTCGACGACGGCTCTCCGCTCCGGATCGACTCCATCCAGCGGGAGACGTGCCGTGGCGATATCGAGTGTGTACTCACCGCTCAGCTTGACCTCCTCCACCAACACTGGTGCGACCAATTGCAGACCGTGTTCGCATGCGTCGACTGACAACGTCTCTCGCTCAGCGAGGGTGATCGCATCTACCACCGCAATCGGCTTGCCCTCTTCTTTCTCAATGTGGAGTGTCAGATCTATCTTGGACACGTCGATCACGGGCTCCGACTGGGTCGAGTCGCGGACCAGAAGTGACCCATCACGTATCACGGCCGTCAATTCGGGTAGCTCATCTAGCTGCAGCGTCTCCTGACTCGCGGCGTGGTCCAACACCAACTCGACACGTGGACTTTCGATTCGGATCTCGCCGAGATTCTGCTGCCCCACCCAGAGACTTACCCAGGATCGCTTCGACTCCAGACGTGCGATCGTGATCGTCACATCCCCCTCACGGCTACGAAGCTCGAAACGGTCGATCGTCAACGGTGAGAGCCAACCAAAGGAGGCACCTTTTGAAGTGACAGACAGATCAGAATCGCCCACGATTGCGGCCAACACCTGATCGCGCAAACTCGTTCGAGCGACGATCTGAGGCAGGCAGAGGAAGCCAACCACAAAGAGCAGCAGCGCCCACCACCGGCGGCGAGATGACCCTTTTGCTGGCTTTGCCGTTGATTGTTCCGCGGAATCGCCACTACCCATCACGGCTCCCCAACAGCTTCAACCAACAGAACTCTCGCTCAACCCTTGGTCTGATCCGGCAACGTCGTCGCGTTCGCATCATCGCTTTCATTATCAACGTCTTTCGCAAGACCTATCTGTATCACCGACCACTCGCCGACCCGAGACACACTGACATCGTCAACGACATCATCGGCTTCTTCCTCCGGCAAATGTTCACGAAGCAAATCGTAGCCAACGTCCAAGTTCGCCACCAGTTGCAACATGGCTGCCTGCCCTGGAGTCGTTCGCAGCCACAATTCCATGTGGGACGTGGGTGGCTTTTCCAAAACGACTTCGGGAAATTTGGCTGATGGCGGACCCGCTCCAGCTAGCAAGAACGTCGGACGCGTCGAGGTCCGAATCTGCCAACTCCGCGTTTCGGGAAAGTACTTGTCAACGATCTCCTCAAATGGCGTCGTCTCGTTCAGCTCATTGACGAGATCAACGGACGAAGCATCAAACTTGCTCACCAAAGTACTCCGCGTGTACTCTTCGGCGGTCGCATTCACTTCGCCCATCTTCTTCTGGGCCATTCGTCTGCCGATCCGCTCGACCAAACAGCCGATGGGCCCCCGGCGTTTCGCGCAGATTCCATTGAGCCATGAACAGTTTCGCGTCTCCGCTTCCGCCGGACTGTCGTGAAAGACTTCACCATCAAAACGAATCGTCTTGTGTGTTGAGAATGTAGCGCGGCTTGAGAGGTTGACGTAGGCGGGTCCAGCGTCCGTCTGAAGCCTTCCCTGAGCCGTACCAACCACACGCATCGTGAACTGGGCATGCTCATCTGAAACCGGCAACTCGATGGTCATCGTCCCTCGGCCAGAGGCGTGCCCCTTCATCACGGACCCATCGATCTTACGATCAATCGGCACGTCCATTTCGATGACGTCACGCGTCAAATCCTCCAGCAACTCTTTGGAAAGCCGAAACACGACGTCCAGCTCACCCTCGCCAGAATTTTCGTCCAAGAGCGTGAGAGCCGATCCGGCCTCCTGCCCAGCGTGATCCTCGCGATTTTCAACCAGTTCCGCTTGGCCGTCATCCGCATTGCCACTCGAAACCCAAGCGAGGCAAAATGACAGAACGAAGAGCCGGATCACCATGGTTAGCCAAAGTAGAGGACGCGGAGACTTGACGGTTAGTTTAATTAAGGTTCAACGCTCTTGCTCGATTTCTTCAGCAGGCGGGTCTCTCGCCAAAGTCGCTACCACGACGCTTCGCCGATCCAGTCTCGACGAGATCTCACGCCGACGAATCTTCTCACCCTAGCCACCCGCGTATCCAAAAAACAGTTGTCAGTGTCCCAGCGGTGACACACATCAGGACGATCGCAAAGGGATAGCCAAAGACCCAATTCAACTCGGGCATATTCCAATCCGATACATGCGTATTGAAGTTCATACCATAGAGCCCTGTAATGAAGGACAGCGGGATGAACAATGTCGCAATGATTGTCAGAAACTTCATGATCTGATTCATTCGATTGCTCGCAACGGTCAGATAGAAATCACGCAGATCGGAACAGAGTTCACGATCAGACTCGATCACGTCAATGATTTGAATCACATGGTCATAGCAGTCGCGAAAATAGAGATCCGTTTCATCCTGGATAAGGGTACCTGAATCACGGATGAGCAAATTGATCGCTTCACGCAACGGCCACACGGATCGTCGTAGTGTTAGCAACTCAACGCGAACGTTGTGAATCTGATTGATCAAATCCCGCTCGCCACTTACCGAAATGCGTTCATCCAAATTGTCGAGTCGCTCGCCATAGTCTTCCAAAGTCGGGAAGAACCCATCGATGACGGAATCGAGTAGTGAATAGAGTAGAAAGTCAGCCCCATGCTCACGAATTCGCCCCTGATCCTTCTGCACGCGAATCCGAACGGCATCAAGAGTGTCCGACGTACATTCTTGAAACGTGATGACAAAGTCCGTGCCCAAGAACATCGCGATCTGCTCGCTGTCGATTCCTCCGCGCGGATGTGCACGAACCACCATGAATAGATGGTCACCATACATATCGACCTTGGCTCGCTGATGCACGTTGACGGCATCTTCTAGCGCCAAGGGATGCAAACCGTACTTCCGTCCGATCGCCTCGATCAGCTTCGCGTTTTCCAAGCCCGCTACATCAATCCAGGTCACTTGCCCTGCGTTTCGCGTGAGCTGGGCAAGATCGTCCGAGCTTCCGATCGTTGTGCTGGTAACTTGTTCAGCATCAAATTGCACGGCTTCAATCTTCGACGGTAACGCTTCGGGATGCGTGACCACACTGCCGGGCAAAGTCCCTGTGCGTCGTGAGCGTCGTTTGACGCGGCGAGGTAGCTGGATTCCATGTTTGTGCATACGCGTCATTCTAATCATGACTTTTTGCCCGTGAGCCGGGGAACGATCGCGAAACCGAGCCCGCCAATCACGCGACTACCCCAGTTGGTTTCGCCCTTCCGAACCGGATAGACTGACGGGCTGCAGATCAACTGTCGTCCTTTCCCCCGGTAGCTCACCATGTCGAACATTCCTCCGCAACAGCCTTCTCCGTACGGTACGCCTCCCGTTCAAGCGCAACCGCAGCAAGGCAAATCCAACACCATGATCATTCTGATCATCTTGGGAGCCTTATTTGGTGTCATGTTGCTGTGTGGTGGAGTTCTGATCGCGTTACTGCTTCCTGCGGTCGGAGCCGCTCGACAGGCGGCCCAACGCATGCAACGGTCGAACAACATGAAGCAAGTCGGTCTCGGCATTCACAACTACCATGCCGCATACAAACAGTTGCCCTTCACAGTCGTAACCGACTCCAATGGTGAAGAGTTGTGTGGGTGGCGTTTAGGAATATCGCCGTTCGTCGAAGGCCAACGTCAGTGGGAAACCGTCATGGAGAATTACACTCCCGGCGCCCGAGACCTCGTGGCCAGTGACGCACCAATGGCGTTTCAGGCAAACGATGCTGCCCCGGGGGAAACTCATATTTTTGCGATTGTTTCGCCGGAAGGCATGTTCCCGCCAACGCCGAATACAAAGGTCGCTTTTCGCGATACGCTCGACGGTCTCTCCAATACCGCGATGCTCATCGAATTGCCAAACCGCACCACAAATTGGACATCCAGCCAGAATGTGACGCCTGACGAGGCCTTTCAGGCACTGCAGGCGTTGGAAGGCCCTGAGGTGGGCCACCTGTTGATGGGCGATGGTGCCGTCATCGCGATCGTTCCGGACATCGATCGTGAACTCTTCGACGCTTTGATCACGCGAGATGGAAAAGAACAGATCAACTCCAACTTTGGCTTCTAGGAAACGCAGCGAACCGTTCGTCGCCGGGGTCTGCTCGGCGACGAATTCGTAACAGGGGGCAAATCAAAACTTGCCCTTCATCATCGATTGAAGTCGCTTGATGACAGGAGCGTTGGCCGGATCGTCGGCCAAGTTCCGCATTTCTTTCGCATCGCTGCGATGATCATACAGCTCATGCCCCATGCGGCCTCCGTCCCACTGGACGTAACGCCATCTCTCGGTTCTCACCGCCCGTCCAGGCACCGCGTTTTCATTTTTTCCAAACTGTACTTGCGTAAATCCTGGACGGTTCCACAGTTGGCTCGGATCGCGCAGCAGCGGCACAAGGCTCCTGCCATCGCATTCGCGCGGTGACTCCCATCCCGCCAATTCCATCACGGTTGGATAGATGTCAACGAACTCAACGATTCGTTGGCATTCGGCTTGGGTGGAATCCATGTCGGGTGCAAGGATGATGAGTGGAGCACGGGCCGACTCCTCGAACAAACTGTTCTTTCTCCACAGCCCATGTTCACCCAAGTGGTAACCGTGGTCTCCCCACAACACGACGATCGTGTTGTCCGTTAGTCCAAGACGATCCAATTCATGGATCAACCGTCCGACCTGTGCGTCGACGAAGGAAACACTGGCGTCGTAGGCAAGGATGCACTCGCGAGCCTGCCTGGAAGTCGTTCCGAAATTCGGCCAGGTCTTCGTCGAAGCCAGTGCCGCCGTGGGCACGGTCGACTGATAATCGGGCGGTAGCGAGGGAAGCAAAGTACTCTCGATGTCATACAAGTCGAAGTATTTCTTCGGTGCGATATAAGGTATGTGTGGTCGGTAGAATCCGGCGGCGAGAAAGAAGGGTTGGTCTTTGAATTCGCGAAGCAATTCAATCGCGCCGCTCGCCACCATTCCATCGGTTTGTTCGTCATCAGTGCCTTCGGCCGCCAGGAACGACATGCGATCCTGCAACAACAAATCGGGCGTATAGACCGTCAAAAGAGGCTCATCCGTCCGATCGCGGCCACTCGGGTCCAAGACACGATCCCAAGAGTCGGGATCATCGAGCCCGGGCGTGCCAATGTCGATCGGCACACCTTGATGAAAAATCTTGCCCACGCGAGCGACCGCATAACCTCGTTTGCGAAACTGCTGCGGGAGAGTGATCGCATCGGGAAGTCGTTCACGAAATCCGGTTCGATTGTTCAAAACACCGGTCGCGTTTGGACGTCGCCCCGTCAGCAGCGACGCTCGACTGGGTCCACAGGAAGGGTATTGGCAATAGGCTCGGTCAAATCGCATTCCCCGATTCGCTAGCCGATCAATATTCGGTGATTGAATGTGGGCGTGCCCATAGCAGCCGAGTCTTGTATTGAGATCATCGACGGCAATGAAAAGCACGTTCGGTGACGTGCCATCCGCCCGCAGGCACGTCGACACCAAAACACAAGCGAAGAAAGAAGGAACCAATCGTTGACAAATCAACGACCAAAGACAGCGCATCCTGCTGAGCACCGGAGCCTGGACCGTTCGTCCATTTCGCCTTTGACTGCCTCGATTACCACCCATCACTCGTTCTCGTCGTTGTTTCGTTAAGCAGCCATCGGAATCACTGACCACGATCCACAGCCTACACGACAGCGACATCTGACGACCCACACCCAGGTAAAACGATCTAGCCGTCATCGCGCCAAACGACGGTCCGACAACCCGACCACGGTTCAACCAGAATCTTCTCTGTGCGATTCAGGATCAAGCAGCCGATCGTCTCAGCATCGTATCGCCCACCCAAGCATCGTTTCGGTCGCCAAGCTTTTAAACGACAATCCCTGATCGTTCGAGAAAGGCGCCGATACTCGTCATGATGGATCGGTCCCGCGGTTCATCAAATGGCGGTGCACCCTCCCAGTCATAGAACCAAACGGGCTTCGTTCTCAATGCTTCCGGCTCGTGATCGAATCGAGGAAAAACATGGACGTGGAGCGCCGGCTCCAGATTTCCCAGAATTTCGTAATTGATGCGCACAGCGTCCGTGATCTCGAGCAACGCGTCACCAAGAATCGACACCTCATGAAACAATGTCGCTCGCTCGTCGGCCTTGAGCTGATTCAGATCGGAAACAACGGGATCGGGCAGGATCAGCGAGTAACCACGCAGAAACTGGACGTCACCCAGAACGACCCAACCGGAATGCACCCGGCAGATCTTCTTGGGGTACGTTCCATTGCGGCATGCTTCGACGCGTTTGTGAATGAGCGTGGACATAGAGCCAGCGTGCCTCGATAGACGTATGCATTCCGAAGAGCTATTCGCCACTTTCTAGCACAACAGGAACGTTCGTTGAGTCGTTGAGTCCGTCAGCATCCTGGTCACTCACGCCCGAAAACGGATGCTCTGTGACCGCCTGCCATGCGATCTTGCGGAAGATACGGTCGAGTTCTGTGCTTGGGAATTCGGAGTCCCCACCAAACTCAATCGTGTTTTCAATTCGCTCCGGCGACCGTCCGTAGAGGGTAGCATAAAAGACATACCCTTCGAGACGTTCGAACCCTGGACCCAAGTGCCCAAGTTGGTCCTTCCAGAGGGAACGTTCCTTCTTACCAATCGCGCGATGCAGCCCTTCGATACCGGGCAACTCGCCGCGAACAAAATGCTTCGCCGCCAAAACCATGGCGTCGGAAGTGGGAAGAACGAATACTCTATCCGGATATTCCTTGCGAAGCGGATCCAGGACCTCCGCGTAGGAAGCACGCCTCGTCTTCCCCATCTCATCCAAGACTTCGACCGTGAAGTAATCTTCCGACGATGGATTCTCCCCAAGTTGCTCGAGTTGCGGCCAAGCGTCGGACAAATAGAACTTCATGTCCGGATTGTATCTGAGGCAAAAGTCGATCCAGCACGAATAGTAGACGGCGCGGTCGTTGAAGTAGGGTCCGAACATCATCGCTTCCCACTCCGCATTTGCGATGGAGGAAAGCAGCTTTGGCACTGGCTTGCCCGCAAACTGAAAAATGCCGTTCTCTTGCTCCCACTTGTAACGCGCGCTGCCCGTCATTCCGCCACCAACATGCGTATAAAGTGGCTGCTTCATTTCAGCCCCCCGGCAGATTAGCGGCAGCGTTTTGTAGCCGGGCATCATAAAACTGTGCCCGATTCCCACGACGCGAACCGCGCCGTCACTCGGCTTCGAGTAAGAAACAACCGCCGGTTTCTTTCCGTTGACCATTTCAAAGGTCGCCTTGATTTCCTCGGGACTCTTATAACAAACGGCATCCTCCGGAAACCGCTCGAAGTTCCAGCCGGGATTAACAGTGAACTTTCGTTGGACGCCTTGCTTGTTTCCTCGGTCGTTCTTCCCCGCCGAATTTGTTTGGTTGCGATATGCAATCGCTTCCCGAATCGAAAGCGTTCCGTCACCGTCGGTATCTGCAGCCGGATTCCGTTCCAGGAATTTCTGCAATTGCTTCGCAGTTGGCACGCGCTGTCCGAAGCATTCATCGCTCAGCAGTAACCCGCAGATGGCAACCGCAATCAGAAGGTGTGGGGCTTTCAACATTCTCGATCTCGAATCCGATGCATAGTGGTTGGTTGAGGAACCATGATACGGCATGAATCAGGCCAAGCGTTCATGACTCTAACGTGAGCGAAACTGGGGAGGTGTAATGGCGAGTCCCCAAATGGGGCGAAAACGGCGATTCATCATTCTTGCTGAGCGGGGTCACCACCTTCAAGAAATTCCATCAGAACTTGCTCACGAATTCCGTGCGTCGCGCCATGGCCTTCGTTCGCTACTTTGAGGTGAATGATGTCGCCATCCAGATAACTGAACATCTCCAGATTTCCATCCTTCTTTGTGGGTCGCGTTAGCTGTTCGCCCTCAAAACCCATCTGTTTCGCCCACAGGTAAGTCGACTTTTCCGCATCGACAAAGGCCAGTTTACCGTCTTTAGCAGGAATGGATTTTGAAGTTCCGCCAAGGTAGGGAACCAGTTCGTCGTCCGTACCCGAAATGTTCAGTAACCGTTTCCCCTTCATCGGGTTCGCCACATCGCCGTAGTTGTTGTCATCTCCCTTCGCTTTGAAATGCTTGCCGTCATACTGCCACACGTTTAGCGGGCTGACGCCGGTGACATAGTTGCGAACATTAGGAAGTTTGCTTTCGATTGCCATTTGATTCACTAGCGCCGCACCATTCGATGCTCCCATGATGCTGAAATTGTTTGCGTCAACGTTATCAAACGTCGCCAGATTCAGGACGATGGCTTCGATGAATCCTCGATCATCTGCCTTGGAACGCTCGGAGACAATGTTCCAACTCTCCTGATAACCTTGCGCAAACACCATGACATAACGCGACGCCATCTCCCTGCGCCTTCGCATGAATCCTTTCATCGCCCGCTTCGCGTTTCCACCATTACCATGCAAGAAGATGAAGACGGGAAATTCTTGTGGGTCGCTGCCATCCAAGTGATTGGGCTTGGGAACGCTAACGTAATACGGTCTCCTAAATTTGCGTTCTTGTGACCACGACTGCGTCACAAAATACTCGCCCGATGCCAATTCGCGTTTGCCATCGACTGCAGCATGCGGTTCAGTGATCGAGCCACGCGGCGCCGCTTCATGCTCACGATCGAGTTCGATCCTCAGTTCACCGATCTCCAGCCGATGTTCTTCGGCCGCCTCTTGCTGATTGCCTTCGATCGCAACAACCAAACGGGAAACGAGTTCCACCAGTTCTTCGTCCGCATCGATCTGTTCTCCCAACTCATCCGCTTGCCGCCCAAGTTCGTCTTGCAATGGCTCTGCGAGGCCGGCGTCTGCCGAATTGAGTTTGGCGTGAATCTCACGAACTTGGCTGAGTCGATCGATGGTCGTCGCCAAATGCTTTCCCGACCATCGTATTTCCTCGATGCCTTCGAGACGATCGAATCGATGAACAAGAGCTCTCAATTCGCCGATCCTGGCGTCGAACTCCTCTTCAACATCCATCGCTTCTCGCAAACGGGAGAGTCGGCGCTGGAGCGGTTCAATTTTCGATTCCAGACGTGCCGCGCGAACTTCGTCATCCAGCGATTCCGCCTGTATCAGTTGCCGGACCAAACGATCCACTTCCCTCTGTTCCTCCGCGAGTCTTGCCAAATTTTTCAGCCGCTGCTTCACCAACTGAGCCTCGTGCTCGAGATCTTGCAGCTCACGACGCAACGCCAACTGTTCCTCGACGATGTCATTCAAGTCCTGGCTTGCGTTTGGAATCGCTTGCTCCGGCGAAACGGACTGTGCGAACACAGGGTTCCCGAGCAGCAACCAGGCGACAACACATCGATACAAAGTTCCATTCCGGTGATTTGTCATCGTTGTTTCCTGCATTTCATATTTTCCCCGGCTGTTGTCGGCGTCGAATTCTTGATTGTGGCCCATGACTATGTGATTCGGCCCATCCGCGATGGATCGTCCGTGCCTGACAAGAGCCACGAACACCGCATGAATCGTCGCGACGTGCGGCTCGGTCGATTCCTCTAACGCGGGGCATTCAACCGTCCGTGCGAGGGTCAATGCGCGGCGCGCTGCATCAATGGAAGCGATTGTGCCAGAGCTCTATAATAGCCGCGAGCGAATCCCCGTTCGACATCGCTGAGAAACACACGTTGAATCACTTGTTGCAGAATGCAGAAAGAGG
Source organism: Rubripirellula sp. (assembly GCA_051010815.1). Classification (GTDB taxonomy): domain Bacteria; phylum Planctomycetota; class Planctomycetia; order Pirellulales; family Pirellulaceae; genus Rubripirellula. The sequence continues at coordinate 733 of JBPCVD010000077.1, read as the reverse complement.
GTGCGAACATGTTGCGGTTGCTTACCTGCGCGGCATTAACATTGGCTGTAAACCTTGGATACGCGCAAGAACGTTGGAATCAACTTTACAAACCGCAGGTGTTCGAGGGCATGCCGTGCCGTGTGATGAAGCCGCTAGGGTTTGACGCAACTCAGAGTTACCCAGTGATCGTTTCTCTTCACGGCGCAGGCGGGAAGGGATCCAACAACGCCAAGCAACTGAAGGACTGGAACCGGCAGCTGGCGGAAGCACAGCGGCGAGAGGACTTTCCCTGCTATGTTGTCGCACCACAGGCGGAAGGATTGTGGGATGCGGAGCACCTGAAAAAGATCCAGTCACTGATCAAGGAGCTTCCGTCCGCCGACATGGATCGAATCTATATTCTCGGACATTCCATGGGTGGACATGGAACCTACATCTTCCTTCAACTCGACCCCGACTACTTTGCTGCAGCCGCGCCCTCGGCTGGCAGCGGACGAAGGACGACGGAGAAGTTCATTGATCCGATGAAGATCCAAAACGTACCGATCTGGGCCTTTCATGGTGACAAGGACAAGGTCTGCCCCATCGAGAATGACTTACAGGTGTTTGATGAGATGAAGAAGTTGGGCGGCAACATGAAGTTGACGATCTGGGCGGGTGACAATCATGGCGTCTCTGGAAAGATGATCGTTGGCGCAGAAAACGGAAAGACGAACGTTAGCAGCGACCGATGCGACACGGAGCCCGATTT
>JBPCVD010000076.1:0-11959 GCA_051010815.1 Rubripirellula sp. | reverse complement strand
CGTATTGGCTCTGCAATCGTTCACGAATTTCTCGAGGCAATTCGCCCAGTCCAGCGCGGGCTGCTTCGACTCGTTCGGTCGGTACGCGAATCGGAAGCAAGTCGGGGTCAGGAAAGTATCGGTAGTCCGCCGACTCTTCCTTCTCACGTTGCAAGAAGGTCTTTCCAGCGGCGTCGTCCCATCCGCGTGTGGTTTTCGATTCATCCTTGATCGTCTTGCCAGTTTCTTCCCAGACGTCGTATTGCCGATCGATTTCGTGATCGATGGCCCGTTCGACAGCTCGAAAGCTGTTCATGTTCTTGATTTCGGCGATGGGCGTCGCGATCTTTTTGCCTTCGACATCAATGTGCAGATTGACGTTGGCGTCCACTCGCAAGCTGCCTTCCTGCATCTCGCAGTCGGAGATACCGAGATGCGTCATTCTCAGTTTCAGCTCTGTCAGGTAGCTCTTGGATTCCGCAGAGGAACGTAAGTCGGGCTGGCTTACGATCTCCAAAAGAGGAGTGCCGCAGCGATTCAGGTCGATTTTCGAATCGCTTCTTCCAGCTGCCTCATCGTGCATGCTCTTGCCGGCATCCTCTTCCAAGTGTGCTCGGATGATCCCAATGTGCCGAGTCTGCTCCGCATCGTCCTCATCGAGGATCTCAAGGAAACCATCTGCACAAATCGGTAAATCGAATTGGCTGATCTGATAACCCTTGGGTAAGTCAGGGTAGAAGTACTGCTTTCGGTCCCACTTCGTCATTGGGGGAATCGAGCAATCAATGGCCAATCCAGCTCGGATCGCCAAATCGATTGCTCGTTCATTCATGACCGGTAAGGCGCCAGGCAGTCCCAAGCAGACTGGGCAGACTTGGGTGTTCGGTGGCGCACCAAAACGGGTGCTGCATCCACAGAAGAGCTTGGTCTCGGTCTTGAGCTGAACGTGCACCTCGAGACCAATGATCGTTTCGGTCGGATAACCGTCGCTGAGGGTCATGCTAATTCAGGATCCGAAGTTCTCGGGACGAAGTTTGTGGAAATCGGTTGCCGCCTGGAAGGCAGCGCCCGCGAACAGCAATCGAGACTCTTCCAGGGCGGGCGCCTGCAGCTGAACAGCGAGCGGTAAGCCATCGGAGTCTTTGCCGGCTGGCAGAGAAATGGCCGGGATTCCTGCGAGGTTCGCGCCGACGGTAAACAGATCGCACAGGTACATTTGAATGGGGTCGTCGACTTTCTCGCCGATCGGAAAAGCGGTCGTGGGAGAGACCGGTCCGAGCAGAAGATCGACCTGCGAAAACGCAGCGTCATAGTCGTTCTTGATCAACCGTCGTGCCTTCAACGCTTGATTGTAATACTGGTCGGCATAACCTTCGCTCAACGCATACGTACCAACCATGATGCGACGCTTCACCTCTGCCCCGAAACCTTCGGAACGACTTCGGCAATACGTTGCGACCAACGGTCCCAGACGCTCCGATTGTTCGGGATCGAGTTTCGCTGCGCGGTGGCCATAGTGAGCACCGTCGTAACGTGAAAGGTTGCTACTCGCCTCTGAGGGCGCGATCACGTAATAGGTGGGGACCCAGTACTGACTGTGCGGAAGACTGATGTCTACGATTTCGGCGCCTGCGTCGCGGAGCACACTCATCGATGAGATCACCGCTTGCTTTACCGCTTCAGCGACGCCATCGACCTCCAAAGCATCGCGGAGCACTCCCACTTTCAAACCGCGGAGGTCACCCGTTTGCATGACCGCCTGATAGTTGGGAACGTCATGATTCAGGGAGGTCGAGTCGCGTGATTCATAACCAGCAATGGTCTGAAGCATTAGCGCGACGTCTTGAACGGACCATCCAATCGGCCCCACCTGATCGAGACTGCTTGCGAAGGCGACCAACCCGTAGCGACTCACGCGGCCGTACGTTGGCTTCAATCCTGTCACACCGCAAAAACCGGCAGGCTGCCGAATCGAACCGCCGGTGTCCGTTCCCAAGCTAAGCGGGACTGTCCCCGCGGCAACGCAGGCCGTTGCTCCTCCACTGCTGCCTCCGGGCGTTCGGGTGGTGTCCCATGGGTTGCGGGTCACGCCGAAGGCACTGGTCTCGGTGCTGGCGCCCATCGCAAACTCGTCCATGTTGGTCTTCCCGACCAGCACAGCGTCGGCGCGCCGGAGCTTGTCGATTACCGTGGCGTCATAGGGTGGCCGGAAGTCACGCAGCATGTTTGAGGAACATGTGGTCGGCATGTCCTTGGTGCAGAGCACGTCTTTGACGGCGACGGGGACTCCGGCCAAGGGACCCATTTCGTGACCAGCGCGTCGTTTTGCGTCGACTGCCTCTGCAGCCAGCAATGCTTGCTCTCGGTCGACATGTGTGAACGCGTTGATCGCGTCTTGCGACGCTTCAATCCTGTCGATCGCTGTTGTCGCGATCTCAACTGCAGTTGCCTCACCACTCGATTGAAGTCGCAAAACTTCCGATGCCGAATCGAGCATACGTAATCCAATGACTCAAAAGTTGAACGGAATTCCAGAACAAGATTATCAGTCATCGAATGCCAATCGACCAGCGGGCGAGATTTCGCCGAGGGATTCTGCCAACCTTCCTGCAGTCTCGATCCGACGGCGGACCAAAGCTTCGTGCGTCAGTGTTCGCTGACGTTGACGCCGGATGGCTGTATCAGGCGGGTTCAGTCGGATTGAGCGTGATCGTGGCGACGCATCCGGCCGGGCCACCGGCGAGCGTGATATCGCCCTGATGAAGTTTGGCGATGCGATAGGCTCGGCACAGTCCCAGTCCGAGACCACGGCCTGCTTCACGGCCACTGAAATAGGGGTCAAAGGCATGAGCGCGAGCGTGATCCGTTAACCCCGGACCGCTATCGGCGACATGAATCCGCGTAGGACCGTCGTCTTGATCAAGCGACAATACGATGGTGCCCTGGCAGCCAATCGCGTCGATCGCATTGCGAACCAATGCTCGGATGGCTTCCCCGACCATCGTGTGATCCACGGTCATCGGTGCCGGAATCTCTGGCGCGGCGACTTCCAACCTGATGGCCTGTCGATCGGTTTCATCTCGAAAACTCTCGGCCACAGTTCTCATGATCTGTTTCAGATCGGATGGCTGTTGTTCCAGGGCCGGAGGATTTGCATAGAACATCAAGTCAGCGATCATTTCGTGAGCGCGGTAGACCTGGTCGATGATTCTTTGAAGCGTTGCCGTCCGCGCTGGATCAGCCTCTCCCCGCTGAAGTTGTTCGGCGCGGGTCGATATATTCGCCAGTGGGTTGTTGATCTCGTGACTGAGTCCATAGGCCAATTGTTTGAGCGCACCAAGCTTGCTCTTGTGAAGCCTTGCGTCGAATGCAAGCTCGAGGGACCTTTGCCTCTGAACCGTTCGTGCCAACTCTTGCAACATGCACGAGGAATCGGTCGATTCGCCCAAGTCCGGATGCTCACCGACGTCAATCGACGGCCATTGCTCCCTCCACGTGTTGGAAACGTTCGGACCGGCGACCTCTAACCAAAGGTTGGCATCTTCTAACCAATGTTCGGTGGGGAGAGTACGGAAGTGATCCGCTAGTTTTCGCCAGCGGCGGACCATGACTGGCGTCACGGTGGGCGCACCAAGGTACGCATCGCCACTCGCGAGCCTGCCAGCAATGTTTTCAGCGAGCCAAGAGGCCATCTCGGGGACCTCGACCGATTCGACCGCTGGAAAGCTGAGCGCGGTGAAGATGAAGAACGACGGATCGGAGATCAGAGCGCGTTCCACACGTTCCAACGTCGACGGATCGACGTTGTGATGGCGAGACGCACGCCGACCTTCGGCTAGCAAAAGCATCGCAAGCGCGTCAGTCGACTGCTCTGTCCGCGGCAACCACCATCGATCAGAGCCACGTCTCAAACAGGGCAGCAACCCCATCTGATTGGTCCTCTCGATGATCGTTCGGTCAGAGTTCTGAAGCGTGTCGCGGCGGTCCATTTGACTACACACCGCGAGACTCGATTCCTTGCGAGGCAGCGAAACATCGCTGTTCACGTCAACCTACCACGCTCCGCTCGATCTCAAGCAGATCGCACGCACGGCCAATCAAATCTTCGATGGCAAATGGCTTCTGCATGAAGTCATTGGCACCGGCAGCTTTCAGGCCGTCGACCTTGCTGTGTTCGACCATCCCCGAAATGCACAGGATTTTCACCATGTCCATCGCCGGGTCGCTGCGAACGCGTTGGCAAACTTCCTTGCCGTTAATGTCGGGAAGCATGACGTCCAAGATGACTAAGTCAGGGCGGAATTCCTTCACACCCATCCCCGCATCAAATCCATTGTTCGCTGTGCGAATGTCGAAGCGTCCGTCGCGATCGAATCCATCCTTGATCAAATCGACCAAGTCTTGATCGTCATCAACGATCAACAGTTTCTTCTTTCCACTTTCCAACGCATCCGTAGGGATCCCGTTGTCCTTCATGAACAGAAATAACTGCTCACGAGGAATACGGCGAAACTTACTACCGGGTACGCGAAAGCCCTTCAGCGACCCGTTGTCAAAACAACGAATGATTGTCTGCTGGCTGACTTTACAAATCTTGGCTGCTTCGCCTGTCGTGAAGACCGTTTTCGTGGTCATGGCAGAAACCATCCTCCCTGCATGACTAGCCGTTTCCGAGTGATTTTTGCTCTGCGCGATCCCGAAACCGAGACTTCGCCGAGCGGACACGTAGGTTTGACTGACCCGCGTCAGTCATTCGTTGGAAGGCTGCGTTACGCTCGTTCCATGCGGAACTTTCTCAGCCAACCATCGAGGGGCTACGTTTAGCAAACTTCCCGTCCTACCGCACTAGCACTTTTCGTTGCCAATTGCGTGAAGAACGCAGGTGGCAGGAAACTCCAAGTCTCTCTGCCTTGCCAAGCTTGCCTTGACGACGAATTCTATCGATTCAAGCGACTGGGTCAAGATCGATCAAATCGGCGTAAGCCTTTCATCTCCATAGGCTTACTGCAAATCAACGATGCAAAAACGAAAAAGAAATTTGTACACCTCTTCGATCAGGAGACACCCGTCAACTGTTCGGACGACGTTCCAAGACGCTCGTTATCGCTTAGAACTCGACTCTAAGTGTGCCAAGACGAGCGCAAGATCGGCTGGCGTGATCCCGCTGATTCGTTTTGCCTGATCAAGATTCATCGGTCGAATCTTCCCCAGTTTCTCCCTCGCCTCGTTTCGCAATGGACCGATGCTGTTGTAATCGAAGGAACTGGGTATCCGCTTCCCTGCCAAACGATGCTGTCGCTCGACTTCCATTCGTTGACGCCCGATGTAGCCCTCATACTTGATGTCATAGAGACACTGTTGCGCGGCCGAAGGCTCGATTTCCGATAAGGAATCGACATGATGACACATTTGCTTCCAATCGACTTCGGGACGACGCAGATAGACATCGCCGGCGATATTGTCGATCTTTGCTGCTTTCAACAAAGACATCGCACGAGCGATTTGCTCGATCTTGTCGCGATACCGATCTCGGCGATCGGCGCCGATCAAACCTAGTTCTTCGGCCGCTGGCGATAATCGACGGTCAGCGTTGTCCTGGCGAAGTAGCAGGCGGTATTCGGCACGACTGGTGAACATGCGATACGGTTCATCCGTGCCAGCGGTCACCAAGTCATCGACCAGAACGCCGATGTAAGCCTGGTCTCGCGTCGGTACCCAAGTGTCTTTCCCGGCGGTCTTGCGAGCCGCGTTGAGGCCGGCGATCAGTCCTTGGCCAGCCGCTTCTTCGTAGCCGGTCGTGCCGTTGATCTGACCAGCCAAGAAAAGACCTTCGATCGATTTAGATTCCAAGTGTGGCCATAGTTGCGTGGGCGGGCAAAAGTCGTATTCGACCGCATATCCGTACCGCATGATCTGGGCGTTCTCGAGACCTGCAATCATCGGAAACATCTTGTCCTGAACGTCGCGCGGCAGACTGGTGGAGATTCCGTTGACGTACACCTCTTCCGTGCTTCGCCCCTCTGGCTCCAAGAAAAGCTGATGTCCCGACTTCTCCGCGAATCGGACCACCTTATCTTCGATGCTAGGGCAATAGCGAGGTCCGCGAGAATTGATTTGCCCGCTGTACATTGGTGCCCGATGAAGATTCTGACGTATCAGTTCATGCACTTCCTCGTTGGTGTAGGTGATATGACAGGGAAGCTGCTCGCATTTGAGATCGGTGGTCATGAAAGAGAACGGTTGCGGCTCATCATCGCCGGGCTGTTCCTCAACTTTGGAGAAGTCGATCGTGCGGGCGTTGAGACGTGGTGGCGTGCCAGTCTTAAAACGCTCGACCTCAAAGCCGAGCCGATTCAGTGCGCCACCGATCCCTGCCGTGGTGCCCTCCCCTGCCCTGCCGCCGGCACTCTTTGAGTCTCCGGTATGCATGATTGCTTGCAAGAATGTGCCCGTGGTCAGAACGACTGTGGGCGCGATGTATTCCGCATCGCCTCGCACTCGAATGCCCCGGATGTAAGTGCGCTCTCCGGAGGACTCCGTGATCAGGTCTTCGACCGTTTCTTGTCGCAGATCCAAATTCTCTTGCTGTTCGATCCGCCACTTAATGTGCTGTTGATAGCCTTTCTTGTCAGCCTGGGCTCGCGGACTGTGCATGGCGGGACCCTTCCGGCAGTTGAGCATGCGGAATTGAATTCCGGTTGCATCGATCGCCTCACCCATCAAACCGCCCAAGGCGTCGACCTCACGCACGATTTGACCTTTCGCGACACCCCCAATTGCTGGGTTGCACGACATTTGCCCGACAGTATCCAGATTGGTTGTCAGTAAGGCCGTTTTCGCGCCAACGCGAGCTGCAGCTGCGGCGGCTTCTGTGCCTGCGTGCCCAGCTCCAATGACGATGACGTCGTATTGATAACGGTTGCTGCTCATCGGGTCGGTTTGGGGAAAATGGCGACGCGGTAGGGTTTGTAATGACCCGGCAATCGATGGGATCGCGCGAGCGGTCGAAAGTCTCAAGAAAAACGGTCGAAAGGTCGAAGCCGAGTACGTGGGAATCGGTCTTGATTCCCCTTACTAACGCTTTATTCGACTCTGAGGCTCGGCCGATACGATGCGACTGGTCACAAGAACGCGTTTGCTTGCGGTTGCCGTCGTATTCGCTGCCCCCATGCTGATAGACGCGGCGCTGGCTGTCGAGGTCTCCGAGGCTGCAACCCCCATACTTCCGTCACCCGATCGGCAGATCGATATCGTTCCGACGGCGGTTCCGACGGTCCCCAAACCGAGCAAGGGATGCTTCATTCTTGGGTCTCGATCCTTCTCGATTCCGTTCACCGTTGATGCAACCGGGACGCAGCCGGTCGAAGTTCGCCTCTTCGCATCCGATGGCAACGACGATACTTGGAAGCTCATTGCCAAGAAGAAGCCGAGCGAAAGCGTCAAGCAGTTCCAATATGAGGCTCCGCGGGATGGCGAATTCTGGTTCGCCACTCGAACCATTGATTCACAGGGGCGGGCACACCCCTCGGGCTCGATCGTGCCGCAATTGAAGGTCTACGTCGATACGACCAAACCGGCATTGGTCTTGGATGCGGATGCGGATGAACGCGGCCGCGTCAACGCGTCGCTGGTCATCAGCGATGCAACTCCACTCAAGATTGTTCGCCTCCGGTATGTCACCGACACTTTAAATCGGTGGCAGAATGTTGACGTGTCGAAGTACGCCGATGGGGGCAAACTGCAATTCACGCCACCGAGCTCGTGGAAGTTGTTGTCGCTTCAGTTTGTCGCGACGGATACGCCTGGGAATCAGACGGTGATTAATCAACGCGTACGACGTCCGCGTCTCGCCGAGAAACAATCCAATCGATACGCGGTCGCTGAGCCAAACGAAGCACTGGAGGCACAGTCGCTTCCCTATCGATTGAACATGGCCGAGGGGCTGAATGCGAAGACGGCGTCGAGTCCGATTATCAAACTTGATCGCCATCAGCGTGCGGCATCACCAAGCCTCGTCACAGCGCATGGCTACACGCAGGTGAACTCAGGAACGGTTGCGGGTTACGGCAACCTTCCGCACTCAAGCGATCGCAGCGCGCCGGTTGCCTCCTCGACACCTCCAATGTTAGCGCCCGCACCACGTGTTTCGACGCGCCCCGTGCATTCGGCACCGCCAACGCAGGGAACCTGGACTGCAAACGTTCCACGGACAGGTTACTCGCCCGTAGCACCCATTCGGCCACAACCCGCTAGTCAACCGACGTCACGCGGCCAAGCACCCGCGACCAATCAGGGCTATGGAAGTCTTCCTCCCTACGGCATGACTCCGCAATTCACGCCGCCTTCGACTGCCAATAGCGGTCGCTATCCCGTGACGGCTTCGCCTGCTGCGTCCAGAACGTATGCCGCGCCGGCGGGCACTGCTGCCACGCCACAGAACACAACACCGACGACGCCAGACCCATTCAATCAGGGCCTCAACGGTTTGTTCCGCCAGCCGACAAACAACCCACAGCCGAACCAAGTGCCTTTTGGGCCTCCTTCGGTGCGGAACGCAGCGCCCCCGACGGTCACGGCGAATGCGTCGCCAAAGCTTCCTCCGCCTGCGACTCCAATGCAGATTGGTGAGGGTTTCAATCTGAACTCTCCACAGCAATCGACGGCGAGTCCATCGGGAATTGGCGGATCACCACAGCTGGCTCCGGCACAGTCCTCAGCGTCACAGCCCAAGGCCAAGCCACGTCCTCGAACGGCTGCCGAAGCGATGCGTCCGATCTCGGAAAAATCGGCGGTCGAGTCACCATCCGAAGAAGAGATTCCCGCCCCACAACCGGAACCGGATCCCGAGGCTGATCGCTATCGCGCTCGCCGCGCGACCCCCGTCGATCCGAGAATCGCGATGCAACGGGCTCCCGTCCGATTCAGTGATAGCGAACGATTCAGTCTGGAGTACGAACTGGAGGCCGTCGGCAATCAGGGCGTCGAAGCGATCGAGTTGTATGGCAGCCTCGATCACGGCCGCACTTGGTCACTATGGGGCCAAGACCCAGACAGAATGAGCCCTTTTGACATTGAAACCAAAGGCGAAGGCGTCTTCGGATTCCGGATCGTTGTGGTGGGAGCCAGTGGGCTCGCCAGTCCGCGACCGCTGGCTGGCGAGACGCCCGATATCTTCGTGGTGGTCGATCGCACCCAGCCGAATATCAGGATCACGGGAGCGCAGTATGGGGAGGGCGATCGAATCGGCGCGCTGGTGATTCGCTACGAGTGCCAAGATGGGAATTTGCTTCGGCGGCCGATTGCCCTGTCCTTCAGCGACAATACTCAAGGGCCTTGGACAACGATCGCGGCAGGCCTTCAAAATGATGGCGATTATGTCTGGCGAGCCGATCCCAACCTTCCCCGCCAGCTCTACTTGAGAATCGACGGTACTGACCAGGCAGGAAATGTCGGCTCCTATGTTTTGGACCAGCCCATTGATACGCAAGGTCTGGCGCCACGAGCTCGAATTCGCGGTTTCCAGTCGCTTTCAGGTGGGCAACAGCCCTCGGGTGATGGGCAAACTGCCAGCCGCAGACCCGGTAGTTTCAAGTAGCGGCGAGACTTCTTGGAACGCGTTCGCAGCGGTGGCCTCCATCGGATGCGATCATCGGCAGACCTGATTGTTGACGCTGCCCGTCGCGTCCCGCCGACCCGATTGGTATGGTGACAAGCATGACGCTAGTCCATGCATTTGAGTTGCTCCCCAATCCACCCGATAGGGTCCCGGATGTCGTCGGCGTTTTCGGCGGCGACACGACGCTTCGCGCCTGGGCGCTGCAGCTTCTTTCGGCTGATGGCGACGTGACTCAGTTCGAAGGCGAATCGACGGCCTGGTCGGATTTGCGAGATGATCTGGCGACGGCTTCCCTGTTCGATCTGGAAGGAAAGCGGACTATCGTGGTTCGCGGAGCCGATAAGTTCGTCAGTGAGCATCGTGGCGAGATCGAGAAGTATCTTGCCAAACCGGGTTCCGCGAGCCGGTTCATTCTTGAGCTCGATTCACTCGCGTCTAACACGCGGATCTACAAGAGGCTGCTGAAAGATCATGCCTTGGTCGCATGCGGATCGGCCACCGACAGCAAGCTAGGCGTCACCGCGGCCACCCGACGAAAGTTTCTAACCGGTTACGTTGCGGGACTGCACAACGCGAAGTTGACTGCGGGTGCGGCCGATACGCTCGTTGAGATGATTGGCGAAGAGATTGGGATGTTGGAGACCGAGATTGCCAAGTTGGCTCTTTATCTCTCGCCGGGTGAGTCGATTCAAGAGGAACTTGTTCGCGAGGTCGTGGCCGGTTGGCAAGGGAAGACGGTGTGGCAGATCACCGATGCGATCGCGGCGGGTGACGCCGCAGAAGCAATTCGGCAACTTGATAAGTTGATGAGTGGCGGTCAAAAACCGATCGCTTTGCTGCCGCAGATTGCTTGGTCCTTGCGACGTCTGGGGTTGGCCACGGCGGTCGTCGAGCATGGTGATCGTATCGGACGTCGGTTTCAATTAGAGGACGCGCTCTCCAATGCGGGCGTGAACCGACCCTCGGATATACAAAAAGCGAAGCAGCAGCTCACCTCAATGGGTCGTGCTCGCGCAAAGAAATTGCTGCCTTGGTTGTTGGATGCCGATTTGCGGCTCAAAGGCACGCACAGCGCCGAAGGACGGGACCGCTTCTTACTGGAACAGCTCGTGACCCGCCTCGCGCGTTAACCAGTCGCGCGGTGCATCGGAAGCGATCAATAGAGACGCGTCGTCACCTGGATGACGCCTCTGCCGGTCTACATTCGATTGCTTGTGCCTTTGGTCAGGGCCATGAAAGCAGATTCGAGATCGAGTTCTTCTTCAGTGAAACGCCGTAAGTCGACGCCGTTCTCAATTAGCAGTTTGGGCAGTTCGCTGTAGTCTTCCACACCGCTCTTGAGAACGACCCGCATCGCGTCGTCACCCAGTTCGCAGCCCTGCACCTTTGCGTGACCGCTCAAGATTTCTGAGACTCGCCCGAGTCCGTCACGTGTCGCCGGTTGAATCACGAGCACTGTGTGCTCACGCACCATGCGGATCACTTCGGCCTTGGTGGCATTCTGCTTCAGTTCGCCTTTGTCGATGATTCCGACTTTGTTACAGACATCGGCCAACTCAGGCAAAATGTGACTGCTGACAATGATTGTCTTGCCCATTTCGCCGAGCTTTCTCAGCAGGTTTCGCATCTCGATTCGAGCACGTGGATCAAGACCCGAGAGCGGTTCGTCTAGCAGCAGCACCTGAGGGTCATGCAAAAGTGTGCGAGCCAAACCGAGTCGCTGTGTCTGTCCGCGCGAAAGCGTGTTCGCAAAAGCGTCGCGTTTGAAATCGAGATCGACGACGTCCAGCATTTCGTCGACACGTTTGCGACGGTCCGCCCCACCAATTCGATACGACGCGGCGAAGAATTCCAGGTACTCGACGACAGTCATGTCGTCGTAAACACCAAAGAAGTCGGGCATGTAACCCACGAGCCTGCGGATCTCCTTCGGCGCAGTGTGCACGCTGTGGTCGCAAACGTAGGCCTCACCCCACGTCGGTTCCAGCAACGTCGCAATGATTCGCATGGTGGTCGTTTTCCCCGCCCCGTTGGGGCCGATGAAACCAAACAGGTCGCCAGCCTCCAAGTCGAGGTCGATGCCTTTGATTGCAAATGCATCTCCGTACTTCTTCGTCAGGTCGACAGTCTTGATCACGACAGATTCGGGAGGTAAGGGGAACGGGAGCGATTAGTCAGTAGGGGGCGTGATGTCACAAAATGCGTGATTGATTGATGTGTCGTCTATCGACTCGATTTGCTGACGACGGGAAGGACAACACGAATCATCGACAACGAGTCTCCAATCGGTGTCAGATCGGCGCCATTCACGGTGGTTCGCAGGGATGTGAATTCCTCGGAAACCTTGCCTATAAGAATGCAACG
>JBPCVD010000075.1:0-6555 GCA_051010815.1 Rubripirellula sp. | reverse complement strand
CATCAGGAGTCTTTAGTTCTCGAGGGACACGTCATTTCCTGACCACGTGTCGGTGTCTGGCTTGATTTCGGTCGTGATCGGTTTGACGCATGCCCTGTGCATCGGTGGCCATCCATTGCTGCGAGGGGGTGGACGGTCGCTACCGCCAATTCCGCAGCCCCATAATTCCGCAGCCCCATAATTCCGCAGTCCCATGGAATCCTCAACGCCGGGTTCGAGACCGAGGACTTTCGGGCCTCGGAGTGAAGTACCGACATTGGATTCCGTCTCCGCCCGATTCTCGGGGTTGGAGATTCTCGGAGTGCAGGGACGCACCAGCATACAACGCGACAGGATAATTACCGTATCGGGGAGCGATTTGGGAGGAATCGTGATTTCGTCGCCACAGGCTCTCTTAGTGCCCTCGCCCACGAAATCTGCTCGCGCCCGTCTTGTATATCGGTCCAAATCCGCACCAATTCGCATTCTCGGGCGGCGATTCCGGTCGGGCCTATTGCAACACCATTTCGAACTGGTCGATGTGAGTGTCGTGGCCTGTGAACATTCAACGCCGGCAGTGTATTCGCTATAAAGAGGGACTGTCGATTCAGGTCCCGCGAGAAAACGCGATACCCTGACCGCCGGATGATTCGGGTGAGACCCCGTGGTCCAATCAGTCATGCAGCTATTCTCATCTGAAGGACGGTGGTCTCGTATCGTTTGGAAGACTCACGAAGAGCTTCCGATACTGCGGAGCTACGAGAGGTTCCTGGAAGGGCGGTTCGCCCTGGAGCCTAGAGAAGCTCGCGTCGAAACGGCACAACTCGAATCCCATGAGACGTTTGAATGCGATCGGATGACTTCTGAATGATAACGCCGCGATACCTATTACCGTTTGATTCCAAGCGTGCGCTGCACCGGTTCACGGATGTGTTGGTGATTGGTGGGGGGCTCGCTGGGTTGCGTGCGGCCAATGCGGTGGAGCCGAATCAGTCTGTTTTGGTTGTCACAAAGGATTGTTTGAGGGAGTCGAATAGCAATTACGCCCAGGGAGGAATCGCGGGCGTCCTCGATCCCGACGACTGTTTCGAGTCCCATGTGGCGGACACGCTGTCGGCCGGTGGAAACCTTTGCGACCAGGACATCGTTGACATGGTCATCCGCGAGGGGCCGCGTCGAATCGAAGAACTGGTGCGTTGGGGAACGCAGTTTGATCACGACGAAGGTGAGCTGTCACTTGGTCGTGAGGGAGGTCACAGCCGCGAGCGAATCGTGCACGCACGAGGTGATGCGACCGGCCAGGAAGTGATGCGGGCTGTGATCAAGCGAACGCGCGACACCGATAACATCGACATTTGGGAAAATGCGTTCACCGTCGATCTGCTGACCTACGAAGGTCGTTGTCGCGGGGCGCTGATCTTGGATGACCATCAACAACCACTGATGGTCTGGGCCAAGGAGACGATTCTGTGCACCGGCGGCGCCGGACAGGTATTCCGCGAGTCGACCAATCCCTCCGTTGCGACTGGGGATGGTTCGGCTTTGGCCTATCGCGCAGGGGTGAAGCTCAGGGACATGGAATTCATTCAGTTCCATCCCACCGTGCTCTACATCGCCGGATCGTCTCGATCACTGATTACCGAGGCAGTGCGAGGCGAGGGAGCTCACTTGGTGGATTCCAACGGCGACCGATTCATGCCGGAGTACGATTCTCGCGCCGAGCTGGCACCGCGTGACGTGGTCAGTCAGTCGATCATTCGGCAAATGGCGAAAACCAAACATGCGAATGTCTACCTTGACCTGTCACACCTTGATGCGTCGCACGTCAAAGCCAGGTTTCCTGGGATCGCCGAAGCTTGTGCGAAGTTCGGACTCGATATCACGAGTGACCGGATACCAGTCAGGCCGGGGGCCCACTACATGATTGGCGGCGTCACGGTCGATCGCCAGGGAAGAACAAGTCTGCCAGGACTCTGGGCCGCTGGTGAGGTTACGAGCAGTGGTTTGCACGGTGCCAATCGGCTTGCCAGCAACAGTCTCCTGGAGGGCCTTGTCTATGGAGCCCATGCTGGTGAGGCTGCCTCACGTGCGGCTGCCGAAGCACCCTCCAAGATGGTCGTGCCCCCGATTCAACATCCCGTTCACTCGCATCACGAATCGTTTGATGTCGCTGATGTCCGCGTTTCCCTGAAAAGTTTGATGGGGCGACTTGCTGGTGTGGAGCGTGACGCGGAAGGCCTTCGCGAAGCCGCGGACTCCATTCGTTCCTTCGCCGCCTACGTCATGCCGTATCAGTTCGATTCGGTTGAAGGCTGGGAGCTTCAGAATTTATTGCTGACGGCCTCCTGCATCGTCGATGCCGCCTTGGCTCGCAACGAGTCGCGTGGCGTTCATTTTCGCAGTGACTTTCCGCGACCGGACGATGCTCAGTGGCGAAGGCATTTGACGATGCAAATCGATGTGGATGGCGGGCATCCCAAGCTGGGGCAGCGATTGCTTCCCGCCGTGGCTGTGGCCGCCACCTTTTCAGCCGACAGCTGAAGCATTGATGAGTCTGAGTCGATCACACTCCAACCCAAGAACTGGATTCAAACGGACGGAACAAGCATGAAGGAAAAAGCGATTCAGTTGGCTGGCACGGTCCGCGATCCTGGCGAAGAGCCATTGGTCCTCCGCTCGCGTTTGGATCGGCCGATTCGCGAGCTGACGTTCTTGCAGAAGTCATTGTTAATGGCTGAATTGGCAATGATCGCGTACAACGATCAAGACGAAGCCCGTCGGGCTAGTGAAATCGTTGGGTTCACGGACGTCACGTTTTACGATCGCGATGGGTCTCAAGCGTACCGCTTTCGGAATGAAGACGACTGCGTGATCGCTTGCCGCGGGACCGAACCGAACGAGTGGAACGACATTCAAGCCGATGCCAATGCCGCCAGCGTGCTGGCCGAAACGACAGGCAAAGTGCATCGTGGCTTCAAGCGAGAGGTGGATGACTTGTGGCCGATGTTGGAAACGGCCCTGATGAGCAATTCACAACCGCTCTGGTTTTGCGGACATTCTCTGGGAGGTGCGATGGCCACGATCTGTGCGGGCAGGTGCTTTCTATCGCATATCGAAAGTGTTCCTGAGCAACTCTATTCCTACGGAAGTCCACGCGTCGGCGACAAACGTTACATCAACTACGTCACCCTGCAACACTATCGATATGTCAACAACAACGATATCGTGACACGAGTGCCCCCGGCATGGATGGGCTTTCGACATTGCGGCAGCGAGGTCTACCTCGATCATGCCGGCAAGATTCGCCAGATCGGAATGTTGGCAAAGCGTCGAGATCGTTGGGCCGGTTTTCTGCGTGGATTACGCCGACTGCAAATCGATCATTTCGCCGATCATTCGATTCATCACTACATCGACGCCATCGTGACGGCAGTGGAAGAGGAGCGGCAGGAAATCGCCAATGGCGGGCAGCCGCGTTCCCCGGAGGAACTTGCCAACCATGCTCGTGGCAAGTCCCTGCCACATGATGGGCCGCCTGCCCCCAAGCAGCCGACCGTCGAAACTACCGATGAGATATCGTCGACTCCAGGCACTACCACCGGATCTTGATCCCATTTGTCCCCGGCAAACATCATGCACGCACGATCCACCGAACCAGACGAAAACATGGATGATTCCGTTGGCTTCGTAGAAATAGACGGTGTGCAGCTGAAGCTGTCGCAGCCGTACGAGGCGCCCGGTCAATGGATCGGTCAGCAGGAGATTCTGATGCAGTTGCTGGCCTGCTGGATTACGGTCGACGAGCAGGACTTGCCGCTGACTCCGAGATTGGTTGGCTCGCCTGGGGTCGGAAAGACCCAATTGGCGATTGCAGCGGCCCGGGCCCAGGATCGTCCGCTCTATATCTATCAGTGCACCGCCGATACCCGTCCAGAAGATCTGCTGATCACGCCCGTGCTCAGTCAGGGGGGTGATATCTCCTATCACGCCTCGCCTCTCGTTTCCGCGATGGTCCGTGGTGGCGTCTGTCTGCTGGACGAGGGCAACCGGATGAATGAGAAGTCGTGGGCGTCGCTTGCACCTCTATTCGATGGTCGACGATTGGTGGAATCGATTGTGGCTGGCATCACGATTCCGGCCGACCGCGAGTTTCGGGCCGCCGTCACCATGAATCAGGATGAATCAACCTTCGAGATTCCGGATTACATCCTGAGTCGTCTTCAGCCAACTTTGGAAGTCGGATTTCCCAACAAGCAGGATGAGATGGCGATTCTTCAGTACCATCTCCCGTTCGCCGAGCCGGAGATGTTGGCGATGACCGTCGAATTTCTTCAGCACTCCCATGAGTTGAAACTCGATTTCTCTCCCCGGGATGGGATCAATCTTCTCCGCTTTGCTATCAAGCGGATGATTCAGGAGACAAGTCACCCGATCAGCCGGGATCATGCGTGGCAGGAAGCCCTCGAGAAATGCCTCGGCGAAGATGCGGTCGATTTGGAGCAGCTGGCGCAGCGTCGTCGTCGGACGCTCGGGGGCGATGCCGTCCCACTTGGTCTTGCCGATCTGTTTTTCGATCCGGATGATCCTTTGCACCCTGATCGGGACGAGGATGAGGACGATCAAGTCGAGTGACTTGGAGCCGATCCGGCGTCTCGACCGGCCATCGATCTGGCGTTCCAACAGCAGGAGCGACCGGAACCTTGAGCTTAAAACCCTGTGTTTGACTGCATTTGATCTTTGATCCACCGCTATTGGGAACTTTCAGCCACTCTGGCCGTCCAATGATCCACATCCAAGTGCGGATTATGCGGTCTGTATGCCCCTCCCCCCGAGGGGGGCCAACAGACGGAATTGCCTTGATCGTCAGCATTGTCGCTACGATCAGTCACTTTTCGGCGCGTTGTCTCGCTTGTCGTCCGGAGCGAAGTGGCAAATGTTTGCGGGTTTTTTGGGCCTAACTATACTCGGCGACTGTGTTTCGGCTGTGTCCATTTTCATGGTACAGCTGCCTCACGGCTCGTCATTCATGGCCTTTTTCCCCGTCGAACGTTTTGCGTTCGCTTCGGCTGATTCCAAACTACAACCACCTCACTGTCGTGTTATCCAAAGGATCTCGGTTAATGCGACATCGCCTGGAAGGTTCGGTCTATGACCTCGCGTAAGCGAAAATACTCCTCGACGTCCATCTCTGATGCACTGCGCGGCAACCGTAAAGAGCGGTCTTCGCACAAGAACTCGACGCAGAAAAAGCGTCGGAACATCCTGGAAAAGCTCGAGTCGAGACAGCTTCTTGCTGGCCCTCAGTTGATCGGCATTCAACCCAACGTTGGCGATTTGATCGTCAACGGTTCAGATCTTGATACCGCCCCACGCGTGTTGACGTTGCGGTTTGACGAAGATCAGCTGATCGATCCCAACACGCTCGCTGGTGTCCAGGTGACGCGTGCCGGCGATGATGGGCTGCTGGGAACCAACGACGATGTACAGTTGGTCCCTGGGTTGGTGAGCGTCGGTGATCCGAACCAGAATGAGGTGCTGGTGCGGTTTGCAGAGACGTTGCCAGACGACAAATACAAGCTGGAAGTCTTTGGATTTGACGATGCCGGTTTGGGCATCGTTGGTCTACGGAACCAAAATGGCGAGTTGTTTCAGCCTCGGGGTGCTGGGCAGCGAGTTGAAGCGACCGAATTTGATCTGAAGCTCGGGACGCTGATCGAGTCCGTCGTGCCGCAACCGGTGGTGCGTCTGTCGGACGGATCGCTGGTCCAGAACCGAAATGAAATCGTTGTCTACTTCAACGAAGATCCGCTGTTCGTTGAGGATGACAGCGCGCAGGGTCTGATCACGATCGGGAACGAGGAAATCACCGTCGACGGTGTGTTGACCAGTCGTGCCTTTGATGACACAGAGATCCTGTTCCAGCAGACGGCACAGGTGAACTCGCCTGTGGCCGTTCACGATCCCGTCGCGCGAACGATTTCGGTCGCTTACCCTGCCGGAACGAATTTTGCCGGCATCGCTGGGGCGATCGATGCCCTTGATACCTTTGATGCTGCTGTGACGGGTGGCAGTCCGAACGCGACGTTCGTTCCACCTGCGGACGCTTCCGTCCATTATGAGGTCAAAGGAAATCCGACCGCTCGTTCGGCCGAGAATCCGCGCTTCTACCAGCTGCTGCTGACCCAAGATACGGTCCGCACGACTGACGATGCGCTCTATCACCCCAATGAGGTGATTTACGATGAGGCCACGCACACCGCTCGATTGTTCTTCACGCAGGATGCCGACGGAACGCCCGTCGATGACATCAATGCGTTGGGGGCGGACGCTGACGGAAACGCTGGTGTTGGTCTCGGCGGAGGCACCTTCCGCCTTCGGATTGGTACCGCAGTAGATAGCAGAATGGACGTCATCCTGCCGCCGTTGCAGGTGTCGGTTGCGCCTTCGGTGATCACTGATTTCGGAATCGAGAATTTTGCCATCACCTTCCAGTCGGTCGCGACCGGCGAGGATGCTTCCGGTCGTCAGGTCCGATTTGAGGACGTCGGGAATGCTGGGCTGACCGCTCGGGTCGAC
>JBPCVD010000074.1:0-4089 GCA_051010815.1 Rubripirellula sp. | reverse complement strand
GGCTCAGTTGTACGACCTGGAGTCAGATCCATTTGAGAAACAGAACCTCGCTGATGAATGTCTCGAGGTTGTGGGTCAACTCAGCGAACTGTTGACGTCTTGGTCTCCCGTAACGGAACAGCAGGTTGGCGTCGTGCGGTCGCCGGATGGGTCTGGCGAAGAAACGCCGAAGAAGACTCGTAAGCGTCAAAATCGCAGTCGCAAGATGAACGGCGCGAACGCGAAGGATGCGAACGCGAAAACCTTGGGCACCGAATCCGACGTCGCCGAAGGGCAGTCACTGGAAAGCAGGGCACAACGCCCCAATATCTTGCTGTTGTTCGCCGATGACCAGCGGAATCATACGCTTGGTTGCGCGGGGCACCCGATCGTAAAAACTCCCAGCATTGACCGATTGGCTAGCGAGGGTGTGCGGTTCAGCAATGCGTTCGTTTCGACGTCGACCTGTTGGGTCAGTCGCGCTTGTCTCTTTACGGGATGCTACGAGCGTCGGCATCTCTATCGGGTTGGCGGAGGGGCGCTCGATCCCAAACTTTGCGACACCTCGTATTTCACGGTGCTCAAGAATGCGGGATACCGGACAGGGCATCTTGGAAAGGAACACGTCTCGATTGACGCCGATTCAGCGGCCAAAATGTTTGACGTGCGGCGGAAGATCGGTCGCAGGCCGTACTTCAAGCCGCAGGATGACGGGACGGAGCGACATGAGACGCAGATCCTTGGGGATTGGGGAGTCGAGTTCCTTCGCGAGCAGCCTCAGGGCCAGCCGTTTTGTTTGACGGTGAGTTTCAACGCCACGCATGCGGAAGATGGTGACAGGCGGCCAGGGATCGGACACTATCCGTGGCCCAAAGTCATGAATGGGCGATATGACGACGTCGTGGTTCCGCCGCCCGCGTTGAATGATCCAGCGATCTACGAATCACAGCCGGAGTTTTTGAAACAGTCGATTAATCGTCAACGTTATTTTTGGCGGTGGGATACCGAGCAAAAGTATCAGACGAACATGCGAGCCTATTTCCGGATGCTGAGCGGGATCGATCATGTCGTGGGCAGACTGGTCGCACAGTTGGATGCCCAGGGGCTCGCTGAGAATACCGTGATCATCTACACCGCCGACAATGGGTACTATCTCGGAGATCGCGGATTCGCCGGAAAGTGGACCCACTATGAGCAGTCACTGCGGGTGCCGTTGGTGGTTTACGATCCGCGTCTTCCTGAATCGAAGCGTGGCCGAGTCGTCGAGCAGTTTGCGCTCAACAGCGACCTCGCTTCGACCATGATTGAGATGGCCGGTGAGCGGCGCCCGACCAGTCACACGGGGCAAAGTCTGGTGCCCTTGACGCGGGGAGAGACACCTGATGATTGGCGACACGACTTTCTATGCGAGTTCATTGCAGTACCGACGACAATCCCGCGCTGGGAAGGTGTTCGTGACACCGACTGGGTCTACGCGCGTTACTATGTCGCCGGCCCAGACCGGCCACCCTTTGAATTCTTGCACGATCTGAAACGCGATCCCAATCAATTGGTCAATCTTGCGGCCGTCCCTGCCGCGCAACGCAATTCATCGAATCAAACGGCCCTGGAGGCAATGCGAGTTCGTTGTGACGAACTCGTGTCACATCACGGTCCGGCGATGAAAGACTTGCCTGAAAAACGGTCGAAACGGAATCGCAGACAGGCAGTTCCGTCCGCAGAAAAATGAATTAACAGACTCTTATGAAGAAGGTCGCTCAACGGAGTGGTCCAATCCTTCTAATCCCCGGTCGATGCTGCAACCGAAATGATCGGGCGTTGTACTTGTTGTGCACTTGAACCTCCTAACCTTGGCGTGCCACCGTGTCGAAGCTTCTGCTTGTTCTTTCTTTTTTGCTTTTCGTAACAGCCACCCGGGCTGTCGCCGATGAACGCCCGAATATCGTGTTCATCTTCGCCGATGATTGGGGTTGGGGAGATTTGAGTTGCCACGGTCACCCGTACGTGAAAACACCGAACATCGACCGTCTCGCTCGAGAGGGAACCGACTTTTCTCGTTTCACGGTGGCCAGCGGCGTCTGTTCTCCCAGTCGCACGGCTGTCATGACGGGGCATTTTCCTGCTCGCTACAACATCGACGGACACTTTGCTTGGGTGCCCAGCAATGCGAAGCGGAACATGCCCGACTGGCTGAGTCCCGAGGCAACGCTTCTACCGAGGTTGTTGCAGCAAGGTGGGTACGCGACTGCACATTTCGGTAAGTGGCATCTGTCCAACAACATGATTCCCGATTCGCCGCTTCCGGGTGAATATGGCTACGACGCCTATGGGGCGTTCAATTGCGCCGGCGAACAGATGCCGGTGCATGAAGACGCGCGC
The DNA here is from genome assembly GCA_051010815.1 of Rubripirellula sp. Taxonomy (GTDB): domain Bacteria; phylum Planctomycetota; class Planctomycetia; order Pirellulales; family Pirellulaceae; genus Rubripirellula. The sequence goes on along the minus strand of JBPCVD010000074.1, from coordinate 1,731 downwards.
AACGCGATTGCGTTCATGGAAGATTGTCACGATGCGGAGAAACCGTTCTTCATCAACCTTTGGCTACATGAGCCGCACACGCCATTTCATACGGTTCCTAAATACCGATGGCGTTTTCGCGATTTGGACGAGGCGGACAATATTTACGCCTCCGTGCTTTCGCATGCCGACGATCGAATCGGTGAGGTCTTGGGAGCGATCGATCGATTGGGGATGACCGACAACACACTCGTGATTTTTAGCTCTGATAACGGACCAGCCCGCGCTTCGAGACCGACGGAGCTCGCGCTGATGCATGACACGGCGACCTGCGCCGGCTATGGAATCGCGGCCTCGAAGGGCGTCACCGGAGGAAGGAAAGGCTACAAGGCGTCGCTCTTCGAAGGCGGCATCGGTGTTCCCTTCATTGCCCGCTGGCCTGGCAAGGTCGCGGCGAACCAAGTGGACGACCAGTCGATGATTTCCGCGGTTGATCTGTTGCCAACATTTTGTGAACTGGCCGGAGTGGACTTGCCCAACAACTATCAACCGGATGGCGTCAGCCAAGTTGCCGCATTACGGGGCAACACAACTCCGGGAAGGAAGAAGCCTCTCTACTGGAAGATGCAGTCGGCGTGGCCGATTCAAGCAAGCCGTCCGCATCATTGGGTTTCCTATGCAGTCGTCGACGGAAGTTGGAAGCTCAATTCGAATAGCGACTTCAGCTACGTCGAGCTTTACGACATCGAACACGATCCGTTCGAGACAAGTGACCTGAAGCAGCAGCAGACGGAAGTGGTCGATCGTCTGCGATCGAAGCTTGAGGGCTGGAAGGCGACGCTACCCGCAACTCCAACGGGTGACGTCTTTTCGAACGAACGCGCTGGAGCCAAACGCAAGTGATGCACGGAAGCGACCGGGCAAGAACGACGCCGTGACGAGAAAGTCGCCGGATGGGGTAAGTAAAGCAGCCCAAGCCAGCGGAAGAGGCCAAGCGTTAGCCTGCCACGGAAAATGTGGCTACGTCGATGTCGATCGACTCACGAGCGAGATGATTTTCGAGCAAGCGATGCTACCGCCACCGCCACGGCCTCGTGCATCGAATCGACATTGAACCGCCAGGCATCTGACGGGTGTGTCGTCTGGGGCCACCCTACGACGCTGAATTGTCGCTCGTGACGGTGAATGCACGCTAGCGGACGGTGCAGGCCGGTTTCAGTTTTCCAAGGCAGCCTTGCAGGCGTAGCACTTGAATGACGTGGTGGCGGCAATCATGAACGAGAGGGACATTGAGTTGACGGTGCGCTCGCATGCGTCGCTCAACGGTCGCGGCTGAGACACCGCAAACTTTTGTGGCTCGAGCGTTGATGCGTTTCCCGTCTCGTACGAAACCACGCTTCCAAACTTGAGTGCCATACAGCTTGCACTCGCGCCAATTGCTGACGGGGACGCCATTTTCGTAAATGATCGGCGAGACGCCTTTGGGGCAAATGGCAATGGAGGCGTGACGGGCCGGTCCGATCTTGGGCACCTTCCCATCGATCATGCTTGTAACGATGTAAACGTCACGATCGTCGACAGGCGACGAGCTGGCAGATTCAGCAAAGACGCTACAAGTGATTCCTAGAGACAAGAGGGTCGTTAAGATAGGAACGATCGTTCGCATTGGGCCTTTCTCCGAAGCTTGTTTGGCATCATCGAAAAAACCTACGTTGCAAAAACGCGTCAAGTGAGGGGGATTCGCGACACGCC
>JBPCVD010000073.1:0-7486 GCA_051010815.1 Rubripirellula sp. | reverse complement strand
ACGTGATCGGGCACCAATTCGTATCCAAATTGGTCGTCCCAATCTTTCATCGCGCGGCGAGCCGCGCCATACGTGGCAATTCCATCGGGCCTCACAACTAGAAGAGGGTAGGGCGGTGCCGGATCGCCATACTCGCGCATCGTATGTAGCCGGATCACGCGTAGAGCGGCGTCGAGCGGATTCGCGGAATACGAAGAGCCTTCCAGCTCCTCAATCGAAATCTTCGATCCTTCGGGTAGGATCGTCACGCCATCGCGATTGCACTCCAGATAAACAGGACGTCGGTCAGTTCCATTGGGTCCCTTGTGGGGAACGATGACGACGCGTGGTGTCTTGTTTTCGGAGTCGGCGCGGAGTTTCTCGACCGCTTCCTTTTCGGATTCTAGCTGTTCGCGAAGGGTCACCAGCATTTGTTGATCGATATCTTGCTCCGCCTCGGTGTCTCCCATTGCAAGCCCGACTTCGTCGCTGAGTCGTTTCAGCTTCTTTCGTAACCGCGCAAGATGATCTTCGACTTGCGTGAGCTGATCACGACGCTCTTCCAAATCTGCGGTCTGCTGATCGCGGAAAGCAACGAGCTGTGTGACGCGAAACCGCTCCTCTTCCAACATCGACTCCACCGCATCAGCGGTCAGTCGCGATGGCGCAGGCGCAACTTTTTTGACCGGCTCTTGTTTCGCGATTCGCTCGGCGCGAGCATTTTGCTCAGCCGCGTCCGTGGCATTCTGGGCGACCAACGCCAGTAGCAGAATCAGCGTACCAAGCGTGCAGACGAGCACGGCTAGGAACGGAAACAATGATGGAGAGAGGCCTTGGCGACGACGCCTGCTCATGCTGCTCGCCTTGCCGTGGAGTGTTCGCCGGGATGTCCGGGTTCGGGCAACCGATGGGATAAGACGTCTACCGCGCGAGCCAGAATTCGCATGGCGTCGGCCATGCCGTCTCCGCCAGCAGCGGCAACGCTTCGGTCGATCGCGACATTCGCGGCCACGAGACGTTGCAGGTTGGAGTCGAGTGATTGTTGCAGCTTGGCGACCGAACCAGCTTGTCCTTGCGTTTCTGCCAAGGCTTCATACTGCTTGACGATACACTCCTGCTGACTCATCAGTGTGTCGGAATGACTTGCGATCGCATCCTGATACTGCTGCCATTGACGATCAAATCGCTCGGCAGCGAGTTCGGCCGACTCATCCAAGGATTCGGCGTGATCCACCAGTGCGGGCTTGAACTGCGTCTCGATTCCATCGAGCAATCGCTGAGACGCTTCCAAGCTTGAATTCTGAGTCACGATTTGCGTCTGTTCCATCGACGTTCGCCAGCGGTTCAGCTCACTCGTAAGTTGACTGCTGGCGTCTTCGGAGGAACGGGAAATGTTTCTTGCATGATCGGTCAATGCCGGCAACAGCGTGTTCTCGAGCGACTCGCTGATTTTGTTGGCGCTATCCTCCTGGACGGAACGCCAGTGCTGTTGAGCTTCATCGATCGTCTGACTCCAAAGCTTCGCCTGATTGTCCAGCGATTCGGCGACAGCGGCCTGTACGCCGCGGCACAGGTCCGCGATCAATGCCGTTTGATTGTCGGAAGCTTCGTCGCTAGGAAGGCTTGCGGAGACGAGGTGACCCACCCTGGCATCGATCGTGGCAAGCAGTCGTTGCTCACCGCGTTCGATCGGAAACTGAAGAAAGATGGCGACCACCGAAAGAACGAGCCCAAGTGCGGTCGTGTCGAAAGCGACATACAAACCGCTCTTCAGATTTTGGACGGCCGCATTGCCATTGGCGAAGTCGAGGCCACCGAGCGTCTGCGTGATACCGATCACCGTACCCAGGAACCCGATCATTGGGATTGCCCAAATGATGATTCGAACCAGACCGAGCGAGTCGTGGGCGGAATCGGCGTCTCGACCCGACAGCTCACGCAAGTCGTCCGCCAAGTGTTTGGTCGTTCCTCGCTGAGACTGACGAGTCAACAACTCCTGCAAGCGCTGAACGAGATGACTACTGCGCGTTGCCGATGGCAGTTTCGCGATGTCTTGAAGCCATCGACGCGAGACATGCCCCGCATCATTTTCTTCCAACCAACGGTGAGCAGGCGAGTCCTCAGCTGAGGGTGGTAGCAGGTCCTCGTCGCGGATCGCTTCCATCTGTTTCGACTGTGTGATGACAGCAAGCCACTTCGCAAACAGGACCGCCACGGCAAACCAGAACAAGACGGTTGCCGCGACAGCAACCGGATGCCCCAGGAAGTAGCGTTTCAGGGGCGCCCAAGGTGCCGAATACACAAGTCCATAGAAACCCGCGCCCAATGCCGCTCCCAGAACGGTGGCCAGAATCGGATTCCCGGCTGCTTTTTGCTCGAAGCGTTCGGTGTCCGCGACCGCATTTCCGTCGTCGACTGGATGAATGTTGGACCCGAACTCTGACTTTTTGACGTCAATACTCACAGTCAAACTCACATGGGAAACGGCGTGGGCAAGCGTCGCGTGCTGTCAACAATGGCAGCCGCTCGCAATCGACGGACCCTCTGCCCGCAGACGCTCTGACCCAAGAAATCGGATCGACCGATACGACTGCTCGACTTCACCTAATCGTCAAGATTTCCCAGCCTGGCGTTGCTAGCACCTGAATGAGGGGCAGAGTTCATATTGCGGCGTCGTGGAACCTCGACTTAACATCCGCTGAACCCGTCTAAGAGACGCCAGAATCCGACTGATTTGTCAGGATTCCCAACCCACACGGAGCCGGTCCAGATGACGAATGTCCCAGTGGAGCCAACCTCCAGCAACGCTCAGTCTTTGGGCAAAGCCCGACCGATCCGATCGCTGCTGTTGACGGCTTTGATCATCGGTGCGGCGACGGCGGCGGTCAGTCAGACGCCTCCCCAGCCGGGGTCAAACGTTCCGTCATCCATGGGGGCTGGGGCGATGACAGCTGCTGAAGCCGTCGCGCGGGTGGGTGCCGCGGGCGACATGATCGGTTTTTCCCATTCTGACGCGTCGGGAACTCAGACAATTACGCTAGTTCATACCGGTAAATCATGGATGGCCGTGTATCATATTGACATGTCGGGGAAGATCCGACTGGTCAGCAGTCGACCCATCGACGCTGATTTTTCATTGCAACTCAATGCTACCTCTCCACTTCCGGACGAGATTCGTGAGATCGGTCGCCGGTAAACGGTGGGGTTAGCGAGGTGCAGCGGAGAAGCTCAATACAGCTCTTCCGTCTCCTCATCACTCATCGAGGACTTCAGCCTGCTGAGGTCCGTCGGAGCCGAAGATCGAATGGCAAACTACCTGTCGTTAGAAGAAGCCGCGAAAAAACTCGGAGTTCCAGCTGAACGGCTTGTTGAACTGCGTAGCCAAGGACAAGTGCGTGGTTTTCGCGATGGAGCGAGCTGGAAGTTCCCAGAAAATGAGATCGAGCGACTGTCCGACGAGCTGGGCGATGCGGCCGCCGGCGGTAGCGGCGTCTTGGTCAACGATGGCGGACTGAGTTCCGGCGGCAGCAATATCATTGGTGGCGATGCAGCCGAAGATGGTGGCGGCAGCGATCTTGGGATCGGCAGCGAGTCGTTACAGCCCGGGAGTGGAAGCGACGTCAATCTTGTCCCATCCGAGGGCGAAGGTAGCGATGTTGCTGTGGTAGCTGGTGACAGCGATCTTTTCGAAGGCGGGTCGGACCTTCTTGAAATTGATTCAGCGGAACTGCAATTGAATGATCCCGCGATCATGCATGATTCGGCTCAACTCGATTTGGCGATTGAACCCAACGCAGGTAGCACGGGGCCAGTTACCGACCAAGAACTGAAAGAAATCGCTGAGTCGCATCCTGACGTCCTAGCTCCCGAGCGGGACGCCTCGGGTAGTGGTAGCGAGTTGGATCTCGGCAATGAGGATGATCTCAAGCTCAGTACCGGGAGCGATCTCAGCTTCTCTGATGGCAGCCCCGATGACGACAGCGGCGAAGAATTGATCGGTGCCGATGAGGATAGCGGGATGGACGTGCTTGGCAGCGATATTGAGCCAGGCGGTTCACAACTCAGTTCCTCCGGAGCCAGCAGTTTGGAATTAATGGGTGATCTTGATGAGCCGAGCGACCTCGATGTCGCCTCGATGGGCTCGCGGAGCGCCGACGTGCTCAGCGAACTCGATTTGCTGGGGACCGAACAATCGGGCAGCGGCTTGATTTCTGGTGATAGCGAAAACCTACTCGGCTCAGATGCCGGTTCGGGCCTCGGGTCGGGACTCGATGACGCCCTCGCCGATGATGATGAGCTAGTGATTGCCGACGATGATGATGATCTTGTGATCAGCGGTGCCGGGAGTGATATCTCGGTCGCAGGTGACAGCGGGATCAATCTCATGAGCCCGTCCGACAGTGGACTGTCGCTCGAAAGTGAGCCGCTGGATTTGGCTGGCAGCAGCATTTCCGCGCTCGATCTCGGAGCTGAACTCTCCGAGGGTGGAAGCAGTGGCAGCGGAGTTGGTTCGAGCGGTGGCAGTGGCTCGATGGTCGATTTTCAGGCCGACGAAGAATTCCAGCTATCGCCTTCCGGTGTTGGTCTCGATGCTGATTTCGAAAGCGGATCGCAGGTCATCGAGGTGGAGGACTCCGAAGCCATTGGAGAACCCGTTGAGTTTGCGGAAGCCGGTATCGTCGAAGCCGAGCCACTGGGTGGCGACGTGTTCGGTGCCGAGCCGCAAGCGGAAGAGGCATTGGCACTGGATGATGAAAGTGAAGGAATCGCCATCGACGAGTCGTCCGCAGCAGCGGTGGGCCCGACCACGATGGGCGGCTACGAAGTTCCATTCACGATCATGCAATGCGTGACCTTGATGCTGATTCTCTGCGTCTTGAGTCTCGGTGGCATGTTGATGACCGATTTAGTGCGGAATATGTGGACCTACACAGAGCCAGCCGCACCGGTCAGCTCGCTGACTGACTCGCTCGTCAGCATGATGGGTTGGGGAAAATAGTCGATCTTCCCAGAGGCTAATTTCGGCCTCCGGGCCGTGGAATCCGCCTTCTTTTTCCATCATTTGCGACCTCATTCAGCTCCAATCCTCTGGGAATGGAGCGGATTTGGGGACGCGTTCTTGCCGTGACACGCTGTCACACGCGGAAAATGCGGGTACGAACCAAAGTGCCACGTCGTTAATATTAACGGAAGGAACGACGCGCCCCCGCTGGCCAGCTCGAAGGTATGAGTGCCGATTGTTGAGGCGGGATGTGCGCAAAAGGCGCGAGATTTATCCCACCAGCAAGCGCCCCGAAATTGGATTCGTCACGCACGCGTAGGTAGTTATGTTGCGGTTCGCTCGATTTGCATGCCCACATGGTCCGAGGTCATGGATCAAACGGCCTCCGAAGCTGATGGCGGCAATCGCGATCGCAAGCCTCGTTGTCGGCTGTCAAAAGTCGGCACCCATCATCACCTACACCGTCCCGACGGAAGTTCCGGAGCAGTTGCTTCCTGGGAACGATCGGATGCTAGCGGTGATGGTCCCCAAGGATGGTGACGTTTGGTTCTTTAAGGTCTCGGGACCCGAAAAGGCAGTTGGTTCGCTGGAATCGGCGTTTCGCGAATTTGTACAAGGCATCACCTTTGATGGGTCGGAGCCAGCACTGAAGGACCTGCCCGAAGGCTGGCGTCGCGGTGGCGAGAAACCGATGCGATTTGCCACGCTTGATGTGGAGACTCCTGACAAACAACTCGGCATCAGCGTTTCGAAGCTTCAGCGGCAAGAAGATTGGGACGAACAGGTGAAGATGAACGTCAATCGTTGGAGAGGCCAGTTGGGACTGGGAAACTCTGATGAAAAGTGGGCTGCTGGCGAACCTTTTCAAGTTTCAGCAGCCGACGACGGCGCCGAAGCAGTTTGGGTGGACTTGGTCGGGGAGTCTGGCAACGCTGCACCGATGTCCCCACCGTTTGCGAATCGCGCTCCATTCGCGTCGTCGAAAGAGCAACCGTCGGAAGCCAGCGCCCCAGTTGCCAAAGCGGATGTCAAACCTGATGACCGCTTGAAGTTTGAGCGTCCCGAGGGATGGCGTGATGGTCGTATGAGCAGCATGCGTATGGCGGCGTTCAACATTGGCCCCGAGGATTCTTCCGCGGAGCTTACGGTAATCCCTGCTGGCGGAGACTTGCGTGGCAATGTAGCGCGTTGGTTGGGGCAAGTTTGGGGAGGCGCGGTTCCGGATGAAGTTGTCGACCAGGCGATGGCGGAGGCCGAGCAGGTCAGTGTTGATGGCCGCGATGGACAACGGTTCTTCCTTGCAGGGGAAGAACCTGGCAAAGGAACGGCGATCGATGCAACGATCGTGCCCATGGATGGTGGCATGAGCCTATTCGTCAAAGCGACGGGCCCATCTGAAACTGTACAGCAGGAAGCGGACGCAATCGCCGCCTTCCTTGAGTCTCTCAAGTTGAATCTGTAGTTAACGTTACTTCAGCACTCCAATCGATAAGTAAGACGATGGCAACGATCGCAGATACGGGCTCGTCCAAGCGGCCCAGCGAGGATACCGCGAAAACCTACGCGATGGGGATCGTTGGTGCATTCGCATCTCTGAAGCTCACAGTGGCGTTGTTTGCGCTTTCACTTGTCATTGTGCTAGTGGGAACGCTGGCGCAAGACGAAATGAACATGTTCGAGGTCAAGCAGCGGTACTTCACGTCGTGGATCGCGCCGCTTCACATCGACGACTTTTTTCCGCAAGCGTTCTATCCCCACGATCAGCCGATTCCCGGAGTGATTCCGTTTCCGGGTGGAGCATTGATCGGATTCTTGCTGATGGTGAATCTTCTTGCCGCCAAGACGACTCGGTTCAGAGTGCACGCGAGTGGAGGCAGGCTTCTGGGTGGCATCGCGTTGATGATCGCCGGTGCTGCGATAGCGACTTTGGTGGTGGTTGCCGGTCATAACAGCGACGGACTGCAGGGGACGCCGCCGATCAGTTACGAAAAGTTGTGGGCCACAGTCTTGGCTGGGGTCGCCGTTTTGGGGATCGGATTTGGGTACTCTGGTTGGCGCGTTACGAATCCGACGATCAAGGCAGTTGCATTCTCGATCGCGACGGCCGTTGCCGGTTTCGTGATCTATGCATTGGCGACTCAGTTTCGAATCGGCGATCCGGGATTGCGAATCGTTTGGCAGTTGACGAAGGGATTGGGGGCAGGAGTGATCCTGTTAATCGGGTGTCAAATGCTGTTCGACAAACAGGGCGGCAATGTGCTTCTGCACCTCGGCGTCGGCCTTCTGATGGTCGGTCAGTTCGCATTCGGCGACCGGCAGCTGGAACAACGACTGAGTCTCGTCGAAGGTGAATCATCGAACACGCTGGTGAACCTGGATCTTGTCGAAATGACATTCATCAAGAAGGGCGATGGGGGCGAAGACGTGGTCGCCATTCCCGGCAGCCGACTTCGTTTGGCGGCACAACAGGAAGAGGTCATTTCCGACGAAGCGTTGCCCGTGGAC
>JBPCVD010000072.1:0-4645 GCA_051010815.1 Rubripirellula sp. | reverse complement strand
TTGATCACCTGCGGCTCGCAACAGTCGACCGGTGGTCCAAGCTGAAGCCAGCGTAGCAACTGAAACGCCACCCGTTGATCGATCCAGACGTTGCCTCGAACGTCGCAGCCGACCAACGCGTCCACTTCCACGCCATCGCAAGATGATATCGTCACCAGCAACTCCTGCGTTTCCCATCGATGCCAAAACTCATCCCACGTTGCCAAAAACGGGCGGCAAAGATCGGTCGCGTTGATACAGCGACTGCACGATTGGGATCCAGGATCCACTGATCCGCCACTGATCCGTTGGGCAGCGACTGGAAGAAGTTCAGTCATGCAGTGAAGGAATTTTGAAAGTCTGCTTTGTGGTATTCATGGCGACTTACGTGAACACCGGATCGTAAAGTCAAAGACCGAATTCGTGCAGCAGGGTCCTAGCCACTTGATGAAGATCCGACCGACCATCGACTACCTGGTCGGCATGCGATCTGGTCGGTTCTACGTATTGGCGGTGCATCGGCAAGACGGTTTGCAGCCACTGCGCCCGAACGTCCTCTTCTTGACGTCCCCGCTGGGCAACGTCGCGTGTGATGCGGCGTTCCAAACGCAATGCATCGGGCGCGTCGACGTAGATCCTGTAGTTGAACGCCGATCGAATTTCATCGTCCCACAACGCTAGAATCCCCTCCACGACGATCAACCGCGTTGCCTTGAAAGGCTCCTGCCCAACCCGATCATGGCTGGAAAAATCGTAGACAGGAACGGTCGCTTGTCCCCGTTGATTGAGTTGCCCCATCACAGACGAGAGCAATTCGAAATCAATTGCGCGAGGTTCGTCAAAATTGGTGATCCGTTCTTGGGGAGACAACGCCTTGGGATGATAAAAGCGATCGAGTTCCAAGATGGTCGCAGTCGCGGAACCCGCCTCGTCAGCCATCGCTTGCGCGAGCGTCGTCTTCCCTCCTGCGCTTCCCCCGGCAACGCCAACGATCATGGGCCATCGGTTCAATTGTGCGGGCCCGTTGGCCTTGGTGGTGTCCATTTCGAATCAGTCCGGCTTCGATCATGTTTGCAAACGAATGCCACCGTTTTAAGTCGAACCGCACGAGACGGAAAGGATCGTATTCAAACTCTTTTTATTGGTCGCTGCCTAAGTGAACTTACCACTGATCCGCACGCCCCCTTCTTGCAGCCTTTGCGGTCGTCACAATCTTGCCGCACACAGACAATCGCCCAGGCCGTGAAATCGACGTCTCGAGGAGAGAAGTCGGTGGACGCATCGCCGCCAGCCTCCGTTAAGGTCGAGACACTCGCAAACCAAGAGGACTCCGCAGGCCATCGCTTCCAACACACGGTTACGACGACGTGGACGGTCTCACTAACCATTTCACGTAAGTCGCCGCATCACGAAGGTCGAAAATGAACGACGTGGCATTCGTGATCACCAATGCAGTCGACCAGAGCAGAAAACCGAGCGGAAGCAGCGTCTTGGACAGGGGCTCGACCCTATCGCCTGGCCACCACCCGAGAATTTGCCAACCTTCGACCAAGCATGCCAGCACGCCCGGTGACCAGCAGATGACGTGCAGAAGCGAAACCGTTCCGCGTCGCACAACGAATCTTTTGAAGCATGGCAGCGAGAAGACAATCAGATGACTCAGCAGGAATCCGGCCAACACCCAGCGCGCGGCCCCATGGCCCCGAAGGAACAGAAGCGATCCAAGATTGACGCTCACTAGCCACGCTAACCAGATGTACAGACCGACGGATAGTGAGGCGCGGGCAGCGTTGTCCCACACCTTTAGCCCGTTGGGCAAGGATTCCATCGCGGGAGCCGTTCCGTCGGCCGAAACGCTGCTGGTTCCCACGTGACCCGACTCACCCGCGTCAGGTTCTCCCGCGTTGGGCTCGACGAGTTGGGACGGGAGTTTCCGGTTGCTCTCAGTCATCTCGTTCGCATGGCGTGCGTCCATTCAACGGCGTTCGCCAGGCCCCTGTTTTTTCTTCGCGGAGACGTATTGAATCGGCAAATCGGGAAGGGACTCGAGAAACAGTCTTCCGTAGGGCTTGGAATGAATACGAGGATCGAGCACCACGACCATGCCCTCGTCGGTCGCCCTGCGGATCAAGCGGCCAAAGCCCTGGCGAAACTTGATGGCAGCCTCGGGCAACTGGTATTCCGAAAATGGGTTTCCACCCCGTGCTCGAATCGCCTCCAATCTCGCTTCCAAGAGTGGATGGTCGGGCACGGCGAACGGAAGCTTGGTGATGATGACATTGGTCAGCGAATCACCCGGCACGTCAACGCCCTGCCAAAAGCTATCCGTGCCGAACAAAACACCTCTTGGGTTTCGACGGAAGGAATCGAGTAGCTGCGTTCGGTTCTGCGTGCCGGCCTGGCTATAAAGCTCAAGATTTTGCTCGGACAACCATCCCGTCAACGCCTCGGCACAACGACGCAACAGATCGTAACTCGTGAACAGCACGAATGCATGTCCATCGGTATGCTTCACGAATCGCTTGATCTGTGTTGGCAAGGCGCGATCAAATTCTTGCCGTTCCCGCGACGGATCGGGAAGATCTCGCACCACCACCAACTTGGCTTGCAATGAATAGTCGAATGGACTCCCGACTCGAACCGATGAGCCACCGGACAATCCGATGCGTGAGCGAAAGAAAGTGAACTTGTCGTCCGTCCCCGTGGCCAACGTCGCGCTGGTCATCACAACGCTGCGAATCGATTCACTCTGGAACAGTTCGCGCCGAAGCGACTCGCCAACATCGATGGGCGAGGCTGCCAACGTCACGCGATCTATCCCGCGTCGGGATCCCGTTCGTTCTAACCAATAAACCGAGTGTTCCACTTCCTGCGCAATCCACTGCCGTAAACCGCCGGCCAACGAAAGCATCCGCTCATACGCCGACTCAAAGTCTTTGCGGTCCGATTCGTTCTTCTGTGCATCCGCCTGCTGACGCAGCGCGGCGGCCAACTGCTCCATCGGTTGACTGAGTGGGTTTTCGACGATCCCGGGATGCTCCACACGACCATTCTTTCGGCCCGTATTCTCCCACCAATCAAGCAAATCGGCAAACAAGTTGGTCGCCGCGAATCGGCATCGCTCGACCTGCTGCTGAAGCCCCTGCAAGTCCTTTTCAACTAATAAACCTTTTTGGGTACGATCGTTGTAAAGGCGGTCAAACAGGTAATCAAACTGACCACTGGTGATGCGAATCCCCAAGTGATCTCCCGCCACAGATTCAATCGTGTGACATTCGTCCAAGATCACAGCATCGTAGTCAGGCAGCAATGCGACGCCCTGGCGACGGAGGGCGATATCACTGAACAACATCGCGTGATTCACGATCATCAACTGTGAATTCATCGCTCGTCGACGCGCACGGAAGTAAAAACAATCCTTGTGGTGAGGACACACCTTCCGCAGACAATTGCTCGTGTCGCTCGCGACCTCGTCCCAGACGATCGAGTCTGGCCGAATGGGTAGCGTTGACCGCGAACCATCGTTCGTTTCCGCGGACCACTTCTTGATCGCTCGCAGCTGACCGTGTTGTTGGTCGGTCGCCAACAGCGACGTCGCCTTCGAGATGGCGCGATCCATCCGACGCATCGAAAGATAGTTGCTGCGTCCCTTGACCAGCACAGCCGAGAACTCGCGGGGAATCACACTATTGAGAAGCGGAATGTCCTTCGCGATCAACTGCTCCTGCAGGCTGATGGTGTGTGTCGAAATCAGTACTCGCGCTTTCCGAGGCCGCTGGTCGTCATTTTCATTGCGAGGCAGAACCTGCGACTCCGTGGCATGCAGGATCGCGGGAACAAGGTAGGCGAAGCTCTTCCCGGTGCCCGTGCCTGCCTCGGCAATCAAATGCTGCTCTTGCTGCAACGCCTCGGCCACCTTGCGAGCCATCGTCAACTGTTGCTGCCGCGGTTCGTAGTGGTCGAGTCGCCGAGCGATGCTGCCACCGGGCCCCAAGATCGAATCGACCGAGAGATCATCGCTCAATGGACTCTCTCTTTCGCGTGACAGGTTGCGGGGACAGATTTGGACTGCGGTCAAAATAGCACTCGAGAGCAAACTCGAACATCACCGCGGTTTCCCGGCACACGAGTGGTTTCCCGGCACGCGATTGCCTTCCCTGCAGGCGATTGCCTTCCCTGCAGGCGATTGCCGCGACGTCCGCATTGATCGTGTACAACATTTAGTCCCGTCCCCAAGAGTGATGTCCGCCATGAGTACCCTTCGTCAGCTGTGCCCGTCTTGCAACCGCATGCTTGAATTGCCGTCCGACGCGAATGGAAGGCTGGCCATGTGCCCCGCTTGCGAAAGCACTTTCATCGTCGGGGAGTCATCGCCATCGAGTCCCCCGGATGACACGCAACCTGTCGACACGAGCTCTTCGGTGCCCGATTCGGCCAGCTCCGTTTCGCCAGATATGAATTCGCAGGGGACGAGTTCACCCTCGCATCCTTCGGACGCCGCAGCGCCGACAGCGGGCAGTTCTCCGACGTCACCACCCCCATCTTTTTCACCAGCCCCTAGGCCAAACTCCAACACTGGCCAACCCAACACTGGCCAACCCAACACTGGCCAACCCAACACTGGCCAACCCAACACTGGCCAACCCAACACCGGCCCACCACACAC
>JBPCVD010000071.1:0-4653 GCA_051010815.1 Rubripirellula sp. | reverse complement strand
GCCTCGCAGACTGCGGTCTCGATGACATTCAATGTCGCAACCGGGGCGGCCACACGCAGGAGGTCGCCGCCGAATTGTCGCAACTCATCCATGCTGGGCATTCGCCCGTACATTCGTTGCAACGTATTAACCATGTTTACGACTCCGCTGATGACACGTCCGTCTCCTGCCAACATGGAGTTGACTTGATCCGTCATAACAGCAGGAACCTCAAGAGGGCAGCGTTCCTCGAGCCAGCGTCCAAAGATTACTCGACGCGTACTCAGGTCAAGAGGCTGAATCGGGCAAACCAAGCCGCTTGCCATTCGCCCAGCCAACTCGCGAGAGAGTCCCGGTATTTCGGTCGGTGAATGGAGGCCTGAGAAGATCAGCGGACGCCCAGCACTCGCCAACGTCTCGACCGTGTAGAGCATTTCCCTCAACGTCGCCTTCTTGGCACCCAAGAATTGCACGTCGTCAATGAGAAGTGCGTCGACCTCACGATAGCGGCGACGGAACGCTGTGATCCCACTGTTTCCGACGGAACTGATGAAGTCATTCGTGAATTGCTCCGCCGATAGATGCATCACACGTCGCATGCGATGGCGACGTCGGAGTTGATCCGCGATCGCAGCCATCATGTGAGTCTTGCCGGTCCCGGTCGGTCCACAGAAGAAGATGGGGGACGCCGTTTTCGGATCTTGGCAAACCATCGACATTGCGGTGAACGCCAACTGATTGCTCGTCCCGGCAACGAAATTGGCGGCGGTCATCGCGAATCGTGATTCAGGCTCTCCCTTGTCGGCAACCGCTTCCGACTTTGCCGAAGATGTCGCGTTGCTGGAAGCACGTGTCTCTTTCGACGACAGAGCCGACAACTTGGATAGATTCGGTAACTCAGGTTGCTGAGATCGTGACTCAGTTTCGGACGGCGATTCTTGCTTGCGACCCGAAGCGGTACTCTCCGCGATCAGACGTGCCAGAGGCTTGACGCGCCGTGTCGGTTTGCCGGCAGAGGCTCGTGAGTGTTCTCTCTTTACGCGTTGAGTTTTGTGCTTCGTCGCACCAGACTGGTTTTCCTTCGACGCAGTCGTCTGTGCGCGGACATTGTCGTCTCCGGCATCTTCGCCGGTGTTGTGACTGTTGTTGTCACTAACCAGCGGTAACTCGGCCTGAGTCGCATGTGGTTCATCTAAGCGAAGCTGGACTTCCATTCGACCGCCGCACGCTTGCATCGCTGCGCCACGAATTTCGCGAATGAAGTTCTGTCGCAAACGATCAAGTGCAAATTGGCCTCGCACCGCAAGCACAATCGACGCCTGCTTGGCGTCACCGTTGTGAGCCGCGTCAACGCGACTCACGCCAGCATGGTCGTTGCCATCGGCTACCGACGAATCGCTCGTGGCGTCCGTTGCCGTTGGTTGCGTTTCATCCAGTGCAATGGAAACCCCATGTGAGAACCACATGCGATACCGGTCTGCACCTACGCGTCCGATCAACGCCTCCTTGAAGGATTCGATAACAGCCTTGTCATCGGTGCAGCCGTGCTGTGCAGCCATACTGGTAGCGCAATCCTCCATCATGGATGTTTCGCGGTGCAGCAATTCCATTGGCCAAGATCAATTCGCCCACGCGAATCGGACCAAAGTCGACGCTGGAGAGGACGACCATAGCGTTGGCAAAAAAGGGTTACCAACCTAGCTCCGCCGGGCGGTATCACCGCCTCCCCAAAATCATTTTCTCGCCGAAATCGAATCACTATCGAACGTGCGAGAGGCCAGATTCTAGGGATGCTAGCATCCAAGTCAAATCCCCAGCGGCTTAGATCGACAAGATTCGCAGCGACTTGTTCGACCCCAGTTTCAAAGTGTCGGGAAAATCCCGAATTTGAAGGTTCGAGAGCGCGGTCGTCGGAGGTCGTTCGGAGCATCAAGGTAGTTTACTGGCCGGTGGATAATCTGTCGGCAACGCCAGCCAAATCAAGTTTTTGGATCGAAGCCTTGAACGTAACGTTCTCATGGCGAACCACTTACCGCGCGCTGAGCAAAAATTGCTTGCCTGAACAGCGTGAAGGATGCATGAAACGAATGTGAATTGAACTCCTCGATTGCCGCCGGTTGCGTTGGTCAGCATGAATTGTGAATCAACTTCGAGCGTCACTATGTTTCTCCTCACTTGCCGAGGCCAACCGTTTTACCCAGACTGTTTCAGTCAGCATCCGTTGGAAACCGAAACGCTGATAGAGAGTCCGTGCGGGTTGGTTCGCTTGGTCGACCGCCAAGATGATTCTGTGTCCACCGAACTCCGCGACCAAGCGGTTGGCGTGATTGACGAGGTGAGCACCATAGCCTTTGCCACGCGCATCGATCGTTAGCCCCATGTAAACGATCTCGGTGACGCTGGAAGAGGGATCGGGACTTGGCGTTTGCGCGTCATGGTGCCTTCCCAAGACCAGGCAACCAACGACGTGGTCGTGCGGGTCGCAGATCCGGAACCACGTCGAGGGATCAAACGCGGTCGAGGATTGGTAGCCCTTCAACGTCTGTTCGGCCGTGCGAAAGGAAGCAAGCTTCGGGCAATCGAGTGTTTCCTCGTAGGTACGTTCGACAAGGCGAGCGAATTCCGTCAGTTCGTGGGGCGAGTCCCAGTCGAGAGGCGTAAACGTCAGGCTGGGTTGGCTATCAGGAAGGGCGTTGAACGCTAGCCTGTCTTCGCCATCGGAGTGGTCGGCCGGATCGCGGTTAGAGCGGTCCGCTTTCGCTTCCCCGAGGTCCAGGTTCATGTAATCGAGCGTGCCAATGGATTGGAATCCGAGGCCCTGGCACCAGCGAGGCAACGTCGTGTCAGCAGTGGATGTTGCGTCGGTTGCCCATTGAACGAACCGAATGCCCCGACCGGAGAGTTCTTGATCGAGACTTTGGCTGAGTTCGGCCATCAGAGGTTCCGGCTTGGGGTCCGAAGTCAGATCGGCCGCCTGCTCGTCGGTTTCTGCTGGGGCAGCGAGATCGAAATCGCCGGCGTGCACGATCGTTGCCATATCCGATGAGGCATCCGGCCCGTCAGATTGTTGAATCGCAATCACGGCCGCCAGCCAATGATCAGGCGATTCCTGGGGTTGAGATTGGTCTTCACCGGAGGTGGAGTCGGGCTTCGATTCCGGGCGTGCCGGCGGAGAATCGATCGCCCTCAGAAAGGTAATTCTGTCGATCGACTGAGTGTCGATTGAGGCCCGGATTTGATCGATCGCGATTTGAGCGCGGGCGATCGAGAGATTGGAAAGGAGTCGCGGCAGCGCTTGCTGCAGCAATTCGAGGGGGGCAGCGTCGATGCGAAACGATGTCACGAAGGCAATTTCCCCTTGAAAACGACCGGTTTTGCCGAATCAGCCCGTTTTTCTTCTCGATGGATTGGCTCTATCATAAGGGCCATCGGACGGACCCGCTGCCTCCTGCCTCGGGAGCGCAGTCTTCGCAAAACACCTTCTCTGTTGGAATAGACGGATGCCACGTCAGATCGGATCCATTTGCCTCGCATTGATCGCGATTTGCCTTCTGAGCGAAATGGACATGCAGTCGAGTTCGGCGCAGCTGTTTCGGCGATTGCAAAACCGACGTCAGAATCGCGTGACGCCACAGCCGCAACCAAAACCGTCGGCCCAGCGTGTCAGCCCTTCCTCGCAAAGTCAAAAGGCGCCCACTCCCGCTGCTCCGAAGCCTGCTGCCTCGCCCAACCCGACTTCTTCGTCCGCGAATTCGAATGTTGGCCGGACAGTGGATCGCTCGCGGGGAGGCCTCAAGGATTTGCTGAGCAAGTTCGGTCCTTCGATTCTGATCCGGCCCGGTCAGCGCGGCCAAGGTCCGAAAGCTGAGTCGTCAACAATCAGGCAGGTTTCAGCAGAAGAGCCGATCAAGCCTTCGCCTCCTTCCAAGAAACCCTCCACAGATTCAGGAGCTGCGGGAACTGAACCTGGAAAAGCTGGAATCGGAAAAACTGGAACTGCGGATGCTGCGGCCAAAACTGCGGATGCTGCGGCCAAAATAGAGGCGGCCAACACAGAGGCTGCTGAGGAAAGAACTGCCGAGAAGAGAACGGCTGAGAAGCCTCCCATCGATGGAGTGGCCACCGGGGATCGGCCAATGAATGCCTCGGCGAAGGTTCGGCCATCGCTTGGGATCGAAGTTCTCGAATCGCAATCCGGAGTCCCCGGTGTTTCGGTGACTGGTTTTCGTGCGGACTCCAAGGCAGAAATCGCGGGCCTGAGGAAAGGCGACGTGATCGTTGCAATCGACAACAAGCCGACCCCATCGATTGCCGCAGTGGCCGCAATCCTCTCAGAACGAAAGGTAGGCCAGAGGGTCCAGGCTCGTGTCTTACGTGGGCAACAGATTCAAGTCGTTTCGATTCCATTGCTGGGGCCGCAGGCTCCCGCTTCGCCTTTGTCGATTGATGCGCGCGACAATGCACCGGTCGACAATCCGTTTGCGGAGACCTTGCCACGTTCCAAAGAAGCCCCCGCTCTTGAACCCGCGCCTCAATCCGACCGAGCGCCGGTCGCACTCGGGGTTTCAGTTCGCCCTCTTGAAGGAGCACGCGGAGTTTCGGTATCGGAAGTGAGGCCCGGAACGCCAGCCTTTGCTGCGGGATTGCAGCCAGGTGATCGGATCGTTTCGGTCG
>JBPCVD010000070.1:0-2583 GCA_051010815.1 Rubripirellula sp. | reverse complement strand
GCGCCCGACTCTTCCGGCCCACACGTTGCCACCAGGAGCCGTTGCGCGTCTTCGACCGTGACGCGAGAGACATGATCGATCTGTCCATAGATGGTTTCCACCGGCAGATGCCGCAGCATCCACTTGGGCAACACATTCTGAAGCACCCAACCGTAGACCCCACTGGCAATCGTGAGTAAGAACAGAATCATGAAGGTAGCCGGAAGCCAACCACCTAAAACCATTCCGCTGTGTGCGATTGCCAGCGGAAGCGATGCAAGTCCGAGCCAAAGATGTGCCGCCATCCAGTACTTGGCTGGCCCCAACCACTTGATTCGGCGAAGCCATTTTTTGGGACTGAGTCCCATCTCAAACAGGATGATGAATCCTGCGACCACACCGCAGGACAGACCTGCGGCGCTCCCGCCGCTGAGCCAATGCCCCGACGAATACGACTCAGTGAGATACCATCCCACAAGCAACGCCGTCCCGATTGCCGTTGGGATCCCAACAACGAAATGAAGCTGCTTCGACTGCAATAACATTGCACTTTCAGTGTGGTGTTCATCTAGAGAGGTGAACTTAATTCCACCAAACGGCGCAAAAAACAGATCTCCGCTCGGTTCCCCCTCAGACGTGCACCTTATTTAGTCGGCTGACTTTCGAAAGTCAAATTAGCGTGCCAATTCGTACGACTGGTTCATCCCCGATTTTCAGCACGCGATATGTACCTTCATCGCTGCTGAATCTGAGCTCCAAAGGGAAAGTATCGAGTCGACTCGACTTCCCACAATGGAACTCCCTGAAAAGGAAACCTCATTTCACTTGCATTGACGATACCGATTAAGGTGAGGGGCGTTAGCCTACCTTCACGCTGAGGTCCTAGCACCGTTTATTCACCGTGTTGCTCCAACGCCTTCGACTTCAGTGCACAATCGGATGTGCCCGCCGGCCACCTCTCAACACTCACGAATCCAGATACCTGTGATGGTGTTTCCAGATCCGATCGTTCGCGGTTCACACATACTGGCACTGATCATTGGCTTGATCACGCTGACGAGCACGTCCGCGCGTTCGCTTGCCCAGGAGATTCTCTCGGCCCCGCCTGGTGTTGTCGATTTGAATCACCGCGATCCGTTCGCGGATGACTTCGTCAAACAAATCCCTGCCTGGTCCATCGATCGACGAACATTGGACCAGCTTCACGCCCCTTTGTTGCGTCGAGATCTGGCAATCAGCAGCGCGCAGTCGTGTGCCGCATCCAACTGTCACGGCGGGCCAACTCCCGGTATCGCTCAGCCCCGAACGCGACGCGGATCCGAATATCAGCTTTGGAAAGAGAACGACCCGCACGCCCGTAGTTGGCGTACGATTTGCGGTCCGGAAAGCGTCGCGATCATGAAGCGTCTGCGGATCATGAATGAAGACAATCAAATTGTCGATCAAGCAGGATTCGATAACTGTCTGGCCTGTCACAACACGGCGGGTCGATTCGACGAACCTCGATCGAGCGTACAAATCCAAGAGGGCGTCGGCTGCGATGCCTGCCATGGCCCCGCCGAAAAGTGGATCCACCAACATTATCAATATGGCTGGTCACCGCAGACAGCAACGACCGACGGCTTCGTTGATTCCGGCAACCTGTATTCGCGAGCACGAATGTGCGCTTCATGTCACGTCGGCGATAAAGATCGCGACATGAATCACGACATTATCGCTGCCGGCCACCCGAATCTTCAATTCGAGATGGCGACCTACCACGCCTGGCAACCGAAACATTGGCGCGACCCTGAATCGAACGACAAGACCTACTATGAAGCACAGCTGTGGTTGGCCGGACAAGTCGCTGCGGCCGACGCTTCCTTGGCGTTACTAGAAGCACGTGCGATCGAAGGGCACTCCGTGAGCCAATGGCCCGAGCTGGCCACCTACGATTGTGCCTCCTGTCACCACGGCCTAGGACTCGACAATCAACGGCTTCCCAATGCCGGTGCGACCGCGTCTTACTCCCGCTGGAATCGTGCCGGGCTGCAGTGGTTGCTCGACTTCCGTGCCGCCAACGGAGTCTCCGAGGAATTGGATACAGAACTCCAACTCGCATTCGAAAACGTCTCGCGAACCATGGAAGCCTCCGCTCGCCCTGATCCGGAGTCGGCTGCAAAGGCTGCAGATCACGCGCGATCCGTACTCGCCAAATGGTTTCATGGCACGCCCGGAAGGGAAGAACGAGAACGATTCCGAAGTGACCGACTTGCCAACATTGCCGCCTCTGTGGCCAGAAACCCCGACTCCTATTCCACTTGGGAGTCAGCAACTCAGTTGTATCTCGCTGCGATCGCTGCTCGCGAGTCTTGGCCTGGTGGCTGGGACGGTGACGTCCGAAGCGTCGCCGATCAAATGCAACGCGGACTCGCGTACCCTGAAATGATCGACGTCAGTCGAATGGCCAAACGCGGCACAGCAACCGGTCCGCCCGCGACACGAAGCGACATCGTCAAACTTGGTGCCGCTCTTGCACAGCGGTTGGATCCAGAATCAAAGGCTCCGTCGTACCAGGACCCTTACAGTGACGAGACGATCGAGTCGTTCGACGCTCTTCAACTC
>JBPCVD010000069.1:0-7305 GCA_051010815.1 Rubripirellula sp. | reverse complement strand
TCGGACAATCCGAAAATCTGTTGTTGCGTGGTGTCGCGACCGACGTTGGATGTCAGGTCGATGGCGGGTGGTGCGTCGTTGTCAGCCGTGACCGTGAAAGTCACCGTCCCCACCGCGATTCCACCGCCGCTATCGCGAATGGTGTAAGTCACTTGCTCCGTCCCGTTGAAGTCAGGTGCGGGAGCGTACAGGAATTGGGTGCCATCGTCGCTGATTCGCACCGAACCGCCCGCACTCGGAACGCCGACAGAATCGAGTTCAAACGTTTGGTTGTCGACGTCGCGTGTGTCGTTGGCAAGGACGGTGTAATCGGTTTCTGGCGTGTCCTCGGCGATCACGAAGGCATCGTCGGCAGCCGTCGGTGGCTCGTCGGCAGGCGTGACGATCACGTTGACGGTCACGACCTCTTCCAGGTCTCCATCACTGACCGTGTAGGTGAATGTCTCGGTGCCGGTGAAGTCAGCCGCCGGTGTGTAAACCAGCGAACCGCCACCGATCGTGATATCAAGCGTTCCACCGTTGCTGGTCGTTCCAATCGCCGTGATCGTGAGCGTCTCGTTCGTGTCGGGCGAAGTCTCGTCGTTCTGCAGAACGTTCAGCACGTTGTCGGTGGTGTTCTCGTTGACGTTCAGGGTGTCGTCGTTTCCTACTGGCGGATCGTTCACGGGGGTCACCGTGACCGTCACTGTGGCGTTCTCCTGGACTCCGCCGGAGTCACTGACTCGGTAGGTGAAGATCGCTTGGCCGTTGAAATCGTCGTTGGGACGGAACGAAAGCACGCCGTTTTCAACCGTCACCGTGCCGCCACTGGCGGGCTGCGTTGCCGAGACGACTGTCAAACTGCCGTTGCCCGAGACGACGGTGTCGTTGTCCAAAACGTCCAGTACGTTTTCGCCCGAGTCTTCTGCGACATCAAACGCATCATCGGCTACGACGAACGATTGACCGATCGCCAAGCTGACGCTTCCGTAGGCGACTGCGGAAGCTGGGATTGTGTCGTCAATTCCGTACAGCAAGAACTCGCTATTCACGTCGTCCGCGGGTTCGCTGCGGATGTTGACGGTGCCGCTGGCCAAGGCCTCCATGCGAATCGTTGCAACCAGATTCTCTTCGGTGTTGGTCGGCGTGGTCGACGAGGCGACGGCTCCCAACTCGTCAATCAATCCATCGGAGAATGTTCCCTTTTGGACGGAGCTGAAGAGGGATTCATAATCGACCACCGAGCCCGGTTGTGGTCGGATCAGATTGCTGTCGAACAGGATGTCCGCAAACGCGCCAAAGACTCCTGCTCGATCAAAACTCAATTGTCGGGTGTCAACCGCGATGAAGTTCAGCAAGAAATCTTGGCCGACTTCGATGGCGGAAATCGGGTTGCCTTGCAGGTCGGTTAGCTCCAAGCGAATCTCGGCAACCGGTGCCTGTGCGACGTCGACGTCGAATGACTCGGTGCGAACGTTTCCGGCCGCGTCGGTCAATTCCAAAGTGAAGGTATTGCTGCCAAGTTGAGCGCCGGTGGGCGTCCAGTTGATCACGCCCGTTGTGGCGTTGATGGTGGCACCCGTTGGCGCCGACGTGAATTGATAAGTGAGCCCACTACCCTCTTCGCTACTAACCAGGTCGGAGAAATAGTTGCTGTCGACATTGGCTTGCGTTAGCGCGCTTCCAGTCACGGAATCGGGATCCGTTGTGTCATACGTGATCGTCAGATCACCCGACAGATCACCGGTCGTATTTCCGACCGTCTGGCGGGCGGTCAACGTGTAACTTCCGTCCCCCAATGCCGCGATGTTGCTGGTCGTGATGACCACCGAAGTCCCGCTTGCAACGGCGGTTCCGATCACGGCATCGGTCGCATCGTCGATCAATTGGACGGTCGCTCCGTCGGTCACACCGTTGATCTCGAACGAAAGCGAACCTTCGTTGGTAATGTTGTCGGTGTCACTCGATCCGCTGTCGCTTCCGCTCAGCAGGTCGATGGTCACGACCGAACCTCCAGCGAAAGTGAACGGGATCGTTTGCGTGTCGATGTCGCTGCTGGAGTTTCCGGTGACCCCGTCTGCGAACGCGACGCCGACCATGATGTCGACCGTGCCGCTAAAGTTGGTGGCGGGCGTGACGGTCAGCAAGCCAGTGGAAGAGTCCACGGTGACGGAGGCATTTCCGGGCGATAGCGACTGGGCAAAGTACTGGACTGGATCGCCTTCAACGTCGAAGCTCTCCAATTGCAGTTGTGCCACGGTATTCGTCGGAGTCGTGGGCTGCGCTGCGACGTCTTCCAGGTACGGTTGGCTATTGGCATTGTCGTTGCCAACGGTCACCTCGACCGTTTCCGAGAAGGAGTTGCCGTCTTCGTCGGTCACCGTGAATGTCACGTTGGTCGTTCCGACGCCATTGCCCGTGGCCTTCAACATGACCACCGAGTTTTCCGTGTCGTCGAAGACCTCGATCGTGTCGATCGTCACATCGTTGATGGGTTTGTCGCCTGCGCCGGTCGCGGTTTCACTGATCGCTTCGCGGACGTCAAATCCTTCAACCAGTTGACCAAAAATCGAATGGTTGAAATCAAGGAAGCGGGTCGGGACTTCGGTTACGAAGAACTGCGAATTGTTGGTGTCATCGTTCGATTTTGCGAACGACAAAATGCCGTCGCGGTTGTGTTGTAAATCGGGGTGGAAGTCGTCGTCGAACGTGCCAAGGTCAGAACCGCTCGTGCCGGTTCCAGTAGGGTCACCTGCTTGGATCACGAAGTCGTCCACCACGCGATGAAAAATGATGCCGTCGTAAAATCCATCCTCAGCGAGATCGGCGACTCGTCCGGCAGCTCGTGGCGCACGTCCTTCAAACAGTTCGAAGACCATGTCGCCGTAGCCCTCCATGTCGATTCGAATCGAGCGGTTTCCAGACAATACGACCGCTTCCAACAGGTTGGGATCGTCGACCGTTACCGTGACCGTCAGGTTTTCGTCGTCGGGGTCGAAGGCATCGATTGGAATGTGGAGAGGCGAACCAATGTTGACAATCTGGTCACCAACGGTTTCGAACGTTGGTGTTTCACTTTGAGGGATCGCGACACCGCTCAGCGCGCTCAATTGTTCCAGCGTTTGCAAACCGACGACACGCGTGCCATCGGGAAAATCCCAGGTTGGGAATTGAGCGATGTTTTCGGCGATCCCTATCGAATTCAGTGTTCGGTCGGGATTCGTTACCTCGATGAATCCGAGATCGTTCTTGCCATCCTGGAAAAGTTCTTTCTGCGCCGTGCAAGCCGGACACCATTCAGCACCGAAGAATTGGACGCCGGCATCCACCAGATCTTTGGCAAATTGGACCAGGTCTGGAGCGAGTTCGCCTTCGCCCTGACCGGCGGCCTGCAGACCATCCGTTTCGGCAGCCTGATCGGAAGTGTCCGGAACACCGTCAGTGAACAGAAGTTCCAAGTCACCGGCCATCAGCTGACGCTGCTCAAGCGTCTCAAGAAGCAACCGACCTCGTTTGGGGTCGGTCTGCTCTTCGCTGCCGAAAATCAGATTCTCGAGAAACTGACGCATGCCTCGGCGACGAGGCTGGGAAGCGGAGGGCGGGCGATTCGCGGATGAACGCATCATTGGTCTCAAAATGGGCCAGATACTGGATGTTTTTCAGGTCGTGGTTGGCGGGCAGGGACCTGACATCGGTTTTTCGTCGGCTCCGCACAAGCGTTAGGACGAACAAATCCGATACAACCCGCAAGCTTTAACAGGACCGAAATAATCGAGCACGTCACGGAGTTGCAGCTAGAAAGGGTTTGCAGGAGAAGATGGCGGCCTACCTACCTTTAAGACTCAGACGCCACGACAAACCTGTGTGTTCCCTAACTATACCTGCCGGGGGGCAAATCCTTCGTAATCCGTAAGCTTGACCATCGAATTGAATGTCAGATCGCATGCAGAAATAGCGAATATTCCAGCCATTCCGCCATCTGTCCGCGTCGTCTGGACGCGGGGGCTATTGATCTGGACGTTCGGGTCTTCCGCCTTTTCTACCGCGTGCGTTGAACGCTCCGTCCGCAGCAATCTGGCGGTTGTTTTCCCGGAAATCTGATCAGTCCCAACCGCATGGACGCGGTCGAGATGTCTTGAATCCCCTCGCCAGAGGAGGTTGTGGCATGTCTTTGACACGCGATGGATCGGAAATTGGCCGCACATTTGGGCCGTTCACCCGAGTCGGAGTCCAGTTTGCACGTCGGTCCGCCAAGGGTGCTGGAGCTCTGCGATGCTGAAACTCTGCGATGCTGAAACTCTGCGATTACGGCGTTCGCGGCGTTTGACCGCGATCCTTCGCCCTCGGGCGGTTCCTATTCTCCCGCGGGAAGACGTTTCCCCATGCTGATCACGGGGTCGGGAGCGAAACCGATCCGCTGATAGAAGGCGATCGCATCGCGGTTGTCGTCTCTGATTTGTAGGTTGATTTTTGGGCAACCGAGACTTCGGAGCCGCATCTCAGCTGCGTCGATCAATTGGCGACCAAAGCCCCGTCGTCGATGTGTCGGATCGACAGCCAGATAATTGATCCATCCGCGATGCCCGTCGAACCCGGCCATCACGGAGCCGACGATCATGTCGTCTTTCTCGGCGACCAGGAACAATTCGGGCTGCAGCTTCATCTTGCAAGCGATGTCTTGCCTTGGGTCGTTCCAGGGGCGTGTGAGATCGCACTGGTTCCAGAGCTCGACCACCGTATCTTCATCGTCGGATTTGTAGCTGCGGATGCACAAAGTCATGAGCAGGTCTTAGCTCGCGGATTCGTATTGGTTCGGGCCGAGCGCGACAGTTTCTTCAAATCCGTTTTCCGTCTTGAATGCGACAGCAAGCCCAGACTCAATCTCGCTCCGTTCCTGCTGAGTCAGCTCTTCGCGAATCCGACGCTTGCTCAATTCTTCATCCAAGTATTCGATCGCCAGGAACGTAACGGTTGCGGTGGAGACCAAGGCAATTCCAAGGATTCGGATCGCCGGATGGGGAAGCTGGACAACACGTTTGCCGACAGTGAAAGCGACGATCTGAAAACCTCGCAAACCAATCCGCGTATTCTGCAGAGACTCCGTCGAAGCCTCCGCCACGGTCTGGGAGACCGTCTCCGAGACACTTGACGTACCACAGCCAGCGATGGCGACCGTTCCGCCAGCCATCAGGAACATCGCCTCACGTCGGCGCAGTTTATTCATTGCCTTTTTCTCAACCTCTGAAACCATGGTTGCCGGCGATACCGTTGATGCCGACGAGGATACTTCCTTGGGCCCAAGCGTATCAGTTTCGAGGCGCCAGTTTGGCTATTCAGCGGTTGGTTTCTCAGACTTGGAACCCGATCGGTGGCCCCACAGGCCGGGTGATTTCGAGACAACCAGATCGCCCTGCACACGGCACTGGCATGCCAATCGAAGGCCCGACTCGGCGGAGTGGGGTGGAAAGTTCAATCGCCATCTTTCGATCTTGGTGATCGGTGTCACTTCACCCTCGATCCCCACCGCGCAGGTGCCACAAGTTCCCAGGCCTCGGCAATGAATAGCTTTGGCAATCCCGTTGTAGAGCGGGAGTTCGTTGGACATTAGCACGCGACGAAGGTTGTCGCCGATTTCGCATTCGAACGTGTGATCCTGAAATTCGACGATTGGCATGCGACTGTGCCTATTCAATGGGAGGAAGTCGTTCGGAGTCGTGGGCCGCGTCCGGCCGCCGTACTTCGATTTGTGTCTCAGTCCGCGTTCTCGCCCGAACGCAACTCAGCTTGTCGAAGTGCCTCGGCAAGCATTTGAATCTGTTCGACCTTCAGCTGCTCGACGCGTGAATCGGGTCCATAGCCAAGATCAGCTAACACTTGATCGACATCGGACTTTTCGAGTCGTCCTTTCATCGCACTGATTGAAACACTTCGCAGAAACTTGCGGCGATGAAAGAAGAGGGCTCGGACGGTTTGGTGGAAGTGTTTGAGATCGGCAAACTTTTCTCGGCGGCTTGGCACGGAGTCGATTCGCAGGATCGCGGAATGCACTTTCGGACGCGGCCAGAAAACCGTGGGTGGCAAGATTCGCACGATGCTGCAGTCGGCCACGGACTGAATCCAGACACTGAGTGCGCCGTAATCTTTGTTGCCCGGTTCCGCCACGATTCGATCGGCGAGTTCCTTTTGGATCGTCACGACCATCACGTCTGGTGGTGGTGTCTCGTGAAGAAGATTGCTGATGATCGGAGTCGCGATGTTGTAGGGCAAGTTCGCAACGAGCAAAAATCTGGCTTCGGGTCCGATACGCGTCATGGCATCTCGGATCTGCTCCATCAGGTCGTCGCGCAGGGCGTTCTTGTTACGCAACGCATCGCCATGAATCAGGCGAACGTTCTGCCGGCCATCGAGTTCCTCGCTGGCAAGTTGATGCAAATTGTTGTCGATTTCGACCGTCAGCACGGCACCGGCTTTGTCCGAGAGACGCGTGGTCAGCGAACCGACACCCGTGCCAATTTCGAGAACGACGTCTGTCTTGCGCAGTTCTGCGGAGTCGGCGATTAGGTCGACGAGGTTCAGGTCGATCAGGAAGTTCTGTCCGAACCGGGAGACAGGTCGGAGTCCTGCGGCAGCTAGCCGCTTGGATAGGTACGAGGCGGTTTGACGGGGTTGATTCAAGCGATGATCGCCTTGAGGAAAGAGATTCAGGAGTCGTTGGAAAGATTGAGAGCACGTTCGACGTACTTGGCCAACACGTCGGTTTCTAGATTCACGGTATCCCCCACTTGGCGACCGCCCAATGTCGTGACATCCAGCGTATGGGGAATCAAGGCGACGGAAAACGAATCGGCGTCGGCGTCGACGACCGTCAGGCTGATTCCGTCAATCGCGATGCTGCCTTTGGCCGCTACCTGGGACGCCAACCGTTCCGGCATTGTGAATCGCAAGTGTGCCCATGGTGGGTCTTCACGGCGTTCTGCTAGGGAACCCAATGCGTCGATGTGACCTGTGACGTAGTGCCCTCCTAGTCGGTCACCCACTGCGAGCGAGCGTTCAAGGTTAACCAACGATTCCACTCGTAGTTCGCCCAGGTTCGTTCGTGAAAGCGTCTCTTCGCCCGCCTCGAAGTCGAGTTTTGTGCCCGCGATCGCCACCACGGTCAAGCAGCAGCCGTTGATGGCAATGCTGTCACCGATAGCGGCGCTTTGCGCTACCTGTCCCGCATCCACGGTGAATCGTTTTCCTGGAGGTTGATCCACGATGGCCGTGATCGTTCCGACGGTTTCGACCAATCCTGTGAACATCTGAGCTGGCGCAGGGGTAAATGGG